>NZ_JBFULH010000076.1:0-14884 GCF_056400445.1 Pseudomonas sp. P5_B2
GGGTCAGGATGCGGCGTTGATCGTCTTGCGCACTGCCCGCCGGGCGGATGCCAGGGGTCACCAGTTGCAACGACGGGTGCGCCGACTTCAAGGCTTGGGCTTCCAGCGCCGAGCACACCAGACCGTCCATCCCGGCTTTTTCCGCCAGTGCCGCCAGGCGCAGTACTTGTTCCTGTGGCTCGATGTCCAGACCGATACCCGCCAGGTCTTCACGCTCCATACTGGTGAGCACGGTCACGCCGATCAACAGCGGTTTAGGCCCAGAGCGCTGGTCCAGCACGTCACGGCAGGCCGCCATCATGCGCAGGCCGCCCGAGCAATGAACGTTGACCATCCACACGCCCATTTCCGCAGCGGCCTTGACGGCCATGGCGGTGGTGTTCGGAATGTCGTGGAATTTCAGGTCCAGGAACACTTCGAAGCCCTTGTCGCGCAAGGTGCCGACGATTTCCGAGGCGCAGCTGGTGAACAGTTCCTTGCCGACTTTGACCCGGCACAGTTTTGGGTCCAACTGGTCGGCCAGCTTCAGTGCGGCGTCACGGGTGGGGAAATCCAGGGCGACGATGATAGGAGTCTGGCAGACGGACATGTGCGGGCTCTCAGGCAGGACGAAATCGGCGCGCATTGTAGCGGAACCAGCGGCGCTGCGGGACCCGATGATCGGTAATTCGTCGTCGGCGCGCTGGTAAGTCTAGTCTTTGGGGCCGCTACAAAGCATTTAAGGCCGGCGATCTTCTACCCGAGCCYGACTCTTGCTCCAGTCAGTCAGCAAGCTGTATGCCACGGCCAACAATGTCGGGCCGATGAACAACCCGATAAAGCCAAACGCAATCAATCCGCCAAACACGCCCAGTAACACGATCACCAACGGCAGGTTACCGCCCCGACTGATCAGGTAGGGCTTGAGCACGTTGTCGACGCCGCTGATGATGAACGTGCCCCAGATTCCCAGAAATATCGCCATTCCGTACTCACCCTTCCAGGCCAACCAGGCCGTGGCCGGGATCCACACCAGCGGCGGCCCCATCGGAATCAGGCTGAGCAAGAAGGTCACAATGCCCAGCACCAATGCCCCAGGCACCCCGGCGATCAGGAATCCGATCAACGCCAGCACCGCTTGCGCCGCTGCCGTACCGATGACACCGTTCACCACCCGCTGCACCGTGCCCGCCACCAAGTCGATGTAATACTCGGCGCGACGACCAATCAGGCGTTCCAGCAAGCTATGTACAAAGGTCGCCAACCGCGGACCGTCGCGGTAGAAAAAGAACACAAACACGATGCTCAGTGTCAGTTCGAGAATACCGCCGCCAATCTGCGCACTGCGCGCCAGCAACCAGTTACCGACCTGCCCCAGATATGGCTTGAGCGACGCCATCATTGCAGCGCCTTGCTGATCGATGCTGTTCCAGATCACCACCAACCGTGCGCCAACCAAAGGAATGCTGTGCAGCCAGTCCGGCGCCTGAGGCAGACCTTCGACCTGTACATCCTTGATAAACACCGTTGCGTCGCGCACATGGTCAGCAAGGTTGAAACCCAGCCACACCAGCGGCACTGCCACCAGCACCATCCAGCCGAGGGTCAGCAACGCTGCCGCCAGGGATTCACGGCCATTGAGCCAACGGGTCAACAAGCGCATTAACGGCCAACTGGCAAACGCCAGCACCGCGCCCCAGAACAGCGCCGACCAGAAGGGCGCCATCACCCAGAAGCTCGCGCCAAACAGCACCAGGAGCAGAATCTGCACCAACAGGCGATCGTTATTGGGCATGTAAAGTCTCAAAAAAGTCATTCAAAAAAAGGGTAGACGACCGCGCGATGCGCGTTCGCCTGTACAGCTTATCGCAACAGCTCGATGTGCAGGCCAGAGCCGTCGACGTTGCCGGCCTCCATTCGCGCCGCACGCACGCCTTGTTTGATCAATGCCTCGCGCCAGGCTTCAGCCTTGGCCCCGGAAACACTGACTCGCAAGGTAGCGTCCAGGTTCAAGCTGCGAGAAATCAGACGCAGCCACGTGTCATCGGGATCAGCGACCAGTTTCGGAAAATCGAGTACACCAGTGCTTTTGAGCTGGCGCAGCAAGGTGGCGGAGGTCGGCAACAAGTCGCCCAACGGTGCTGCCGCATCGAATTGCTCGACGTGCAGATACGCTTTGCGATTACCGCGAGTGATGCTGTAAAGCGCTACCAGCGAATTGTCCTGCGGCGCCGCCAGTCGCAGGAGCAAATACGCCTGCTGATCGTCGGCACCATAGAGCTTGGCATTGCCGAAGACTTCGTTGGCCCACAGACTGCTTTCGCCGCAATCGCGAGCCTGGCACCAGAACAGCAACTCGGCGCCCTGCTTTTGCAAGGCTTCACGCGCGGCTGTAAAGGCTTCGGTGGAGGAATGCTCCGGCGGCAACTCGTAGGTGACCGACGTGGTTTGCCCACGAGCCGTGATCTGACCGTCAAAGCGCAATTGGCCGCTGATCTTGCGGATGGACCCCAGCGGGTAGATCCGCTCAAGTTCGACGGCCGGACGATAATCGACGATCTGCGCATCTTCCATGCGCGGCAGGATCGGCAGGTCCTGACTGCCGGGAACATCGGCGGAAAACGATAAAGGACTGAAACAACACAGCGCCAGCAGACTGAGTGAACGCATGGATAGACTCATCGGATCAGCATGGCCTGGGCACCCTTGATGACGCTGGCATCGTCGATGCGTTCCGGCACCAGCAAACCGCGCTGCACCGCAGGGCGTGCCGCCATGGTTGCCATCCAGCGCTGCAAGGCCGTCAAGCCGTCGACCTCGACCCCGGACCACTCGTATCCACGGACCCACGGATACGTGGCGATGTCGGCAATGCTGTACTCGCCGGCCAGAAACTCTTCGGTTTGCAGGCGGGTATCGAGCACTTCATAGAGGCGTCGGGTTTCGTGTTGATAGCGGTCGATGGCGCCCTGGAGTTTTTCCGGAAAGTAGCGAAAAAACACGTTGGCCTGCCCTTGCATCGGGCCGATGCCACCCATCTGGAACATCAGCCATTGCAGCACCACCGAGCGCCCTTTCGGGTCTTGGGGCATCAGCTTGCCGGTCATTTCAGCGAGGTAAATCAGGATGGCGCCGGATTCAAACACGGCGAAATCACCATTGGCGCGGTCGACAATTGCCGGTATCCGCCCATTGGGGTTGATCTTGAGGAAATCCTCGGATTTCTGTTCCTTCTTGTCGAAACTCAGGGCATGCACCGTGTAGGGCAGGCCGAGTTCCTCGAGCACGATAGAGACCTTGTGGCCATTCGGGGTCGCAGCGGTGTAGAGATCTATCATGGTTGTCTCCCATTTCAACCCGCCCAGCCTCGACAGTTGCCGGGCGCAAGTCAAGGAACGGCGAAGAACCGATTGAAACAGTCTGCTACAAGGTCGGCGCCGGGTTCGTCATTCAGGTGCAAATGATGACCGCCTGGCAGCTGTTCACGGCTAAAGGGTAGACGCTCCAGCAACTCGGGATGTTTGGCGAGCATGCCGTCCGCCGCAACCACCAGTTTGGCAGGGCAACTGACCCGCTGGACGAACGCCATGGCCTGTTCGGTGGTCAGGCGCAACGGCGATGGCAGTGTCAGTCGGCTGTCGGTGCGCCAGGTGTAGCCGCCTGGCACCGGCATCAACCCCCGCTGGGCCAGCAACTCGGCCGCTTCGCGACTGACGGCCACCAACCCTTTCATGCGCGCTTCTATGGCGCGGTCGAGGGTGTTGTAGACCGGTTTTTGTTTCTCCCGCAAATCCAGCTGCGCTTGCAGGGCCATGCCCATGCGCTCGGCAGCATTTTCGCCTTTGTCTGTAGGAGGAATGATGCCGTCGATCAGCGCCAGGTGGGTAACGCGCTCCGGCATCGACCCGGCAATGATCAGAGAAGCGATCGCCCCCATGGAGTGCCCCATCAGCGCAAACTTTTTCAGGCCAAGCTGTTCGGCGACCTGCAATACGTCATGGGCGTAATCCCACATCGCGTAACCGGCGCCGGGCGGGCGATGACCGGAATGACCGTGACCGGCCATGTCCAAGGCGATGATACGCAGGCCATTGAGCTTGGGTGCCAGCCGGGCAAAGCTGTTGGCATTGTCCAGCCAGCCATGCAGCGCAATCACCGGCAGGCCATTTTCAGGTCCGAACAAGTGCGCCGCCAACTCGATGTGGGGCAGGCTCAGGCGGACTTCTTCGACGGCATTGTTCATGCGCAATCCTGCTGGCTGCGACCGTGCCAACGGCTGAACAGGTTTTTCAGCAGCGCGGCCGTGTCGTGTGGACGTTCAAGAGGAAACATGTGGCCACCGGGCACGGTCAGGGATTCACCCAGCGGCATGCGTCCGACAGAGCTTGCATGGTGACGCATCACCACGCGGCTCTTGTGTCCGCGCACCACCGCCAGCGGCACTTTCAGCTGACGTGTGCGACCGGGGCTGGTGTGGGGCACGCCACGGTAGATGCTGATTTCCGTAGCGGGATTGAAACGCAGGCGCAGCTTGTCCCCGACCCTGTGCAAACCATGTTGCAGGTAAGCGTCAAAGCATTCCGGGTCAAAACTGCGAAACAGGGTTTTGCCCGCGAAATAGCGGCGGGCGCTTTCGATGTCGGCGAACTCTTCACGACGCCCCAGGGTACGACCGGCCGGGGTCAAACGGTCGATAAAACCGAAACGCTTGGCCGCGCGAATGACCCATCGATCGGTCAGGGTCAGGACTGGAGAATCGAGCATCACCACGCCACGATACAACTCAGGGCAACGCAGCGCCGCGTGCAAGTGCAGCAAACCACCAAAGGAATGGCCGACGCCCCACACCGGTTCCGCTTGTTGCTTGAGGTGATGGATCAGTTCATCCACCAGGTTGTACCAATTGTCGTCCACCGGAAAACGCGGGTCATGAGCGTGCTGCTCCAGATGCGTCACCTGATACTCGGGCGCCAGCGCCGCGAACAACTTGCCGTAGGTCCCTGAAGGAAAGCCATTGGCGTGGGCGAAAAATATCTGTTGCGACATACCGGCAAATCCATGAGCGAGAATAGCCGTTGATTGTCCGTAAGACGACCGCTGACAGCAATGACTGTAAGTGACAKGAATGATGACAGTCCGGTCAGGGAAATGTCCGAAACGCTCACGCTGATCCCTGTAGCAGCAGTCGAGCAGCGCGAGGCTGCGTCCGCGGTCAACCTGAAACACCGCGTTGGCAGATTTCACGACCGCTTCGCAGCCGGACGCAGCCTCGCGCTGCTCGACAGCTGCTACAGAGCCGGACGTAGCCTCGCTGGGGCTCGACAGCTGCTACAGGGCATTGGGTTTACCGGGCTGGCGGGTTCTCGCCCAACGGTACAACTGCCATGGTCAAGCGCGATACGCAACTGGCCTTGCCTTCGTCGCTGGTCAAACGGATATCCCAGACGTGGGTCGTGCGACCAATGTGGATCGGCGTGGCCACGGCAGTCACCCGCCCACTGCGCAGTCCGCGCAAATGATTGGCGTTGATTTCCAGGCCCACGCAGTAAAACTTGCTGGTGTCGATGCACAGGTAGCTGGCCATTGAGCCGACCGATTCGGCCAGTACCACCGAGGCACCGCCATGTAGCAGGCCGTAAGGCTGGTGCGTACGGTGATCAACGACCATGCTTGCGGTCAGGGACCCTTCATCGAATGATTCGAAGCGAATATCCAGTACTTCGCCGATGGTGTTTTTCTGGATTGCGTTCAACTGCTCGATGTTGGGAGTGGTACGCCACAGACTCATCGCTGCTTTCCTTTGTGGGTGTTGTTCGTTGCTCAATCCTGCCACAGCACCGCCTCGCTGCGCTCGCTCCATTCTTCGAAGCGGGCTCCGTACGCCGCTTCGATCACGTTGCGCTTGATTTTCAGGGTTGGCGTGAGGAAACCGTTTTCCACGGCCCAGCTGTCCTTGACCACCACCAGACGCCGCAAGCGCTCATGTTTGTCGAGGACGCCATTGACCTCATCCAGCAGCTTTTCCAGGCTTGAATGCAACCCCGCCCTCGCCGTTCCGCTGGCGTCTTGCTGCCCGACCACCGACAACACACACAACCCCAGCGGCGCACTCAAGCCATCACCCACCACGCACACTTGCTCGATTCGCGAATGCACCGCCAGGCGATTTTCGATCGGTGCCGGCGCCACGTATTTACCCTTGCTGGTCTTGAAGATTTCCTTCAGCCGTCCGGTCAGGCGCAGGTTGCCTTCAGCGTCTTCTTCGCCCTTGTCGCCTGTACGAAGGAAGCCGTCTTCGGTGATGGTTTCAGCGGTTTTCTGTGGTTCCTTGTAGTAGCCGAGCATGGTCGCGCCACTGCGCACCATGACCTCGCCGGACTCGTCGATCCGCACGTCAACCTCCGGGCAAGGCTTGCCGATCCAGCCGGGTTTGTTCTCGCCGGGCCGGCAAATGTGGGAATAGCCGCAGCTCTCGGTCATGCCGTAGACCTCCAGCACATCCAGCCCAAGCTTGCGGTACCACAGCAACAAGGTTTGTGGCACGGGTGCCGCGCCGGACAAGGCGACGCGCAACGCGTCCAGCCCCAGCCCGGCAAGGACCTTATGCCCGACCCGTTTGCCGATGAAGGGCAAGCCGAGTAGGAAATCCAGGCGTTTTGCCGGAATCTTGCTGTACACGCCCATCTGGAATTTGGTCCAGATCCTTGGCACTCCAAACAAGGCGGTCGGCCGCGCACGCTTCAGGTCCGTCAGGAAGGTGTCGAGGCTCTCGGCGAAGAACACGGTTTGCCCGGTGTAAATCGATGCCATCTCAACAAACATGCGCTCGGCAACGTGGCACAGCGGCAAATAGGACAGCAGCCGGTCCGACTCGTTGAGGCCAAATAACTGCGTACCGCGTGTGCTGGCGAAACCCAGATTACCGAAGCTGTGCATCACGCCTTTGGGCAGCCCGGTAGTGCCCGACGTGTAAATAATGGTCGCCAACTGATCGGCGCCGGGTTTGGGGTCATCTTGGATGGGCGAACTGCGTTGCAGGTCGGCCCAACTGAAATCGAAGGTGCCCGGTGGATGCAGCGGCAGACTGATTGTCGGCAAATCGGGATTGATGCCACGGGACATGCTCGGCCAGTCATCGAGTTTGCCGATAAACGCCAGGGCCGCTTCGGAGTGGTCGAGCACCTGAGCCACCGACTCGGCGGTCAGGTTGGGGTACAACGGCACAGAGACGTGCCCGGCCATCCAGATCGCCAGGTCGGCGATGATCCAGTGGGCACAGTTTTTCGAGATCAAAGCGATATGGCTGCCTTGCGGCAGATCGCGAGCCCGCAGCCAATGCGCGGCGCAGCGTGCCTGATGGCCGACGTCGGCCCAGGACAGGGTCTCGACCTGCCCGCCGCCCGTGGGCTGGACCAGAAAACGCTGGCGTGGATGACGGGCCTCGCGTTCGTAGAAGACATCCAGCGGCAAACGAAAAGCAGCAGACATGCGACTCGCTCCTGAATTTTTATTATGGAGCAAGCGTAGTCAACCAAGCGGTTGCTTGGTTGACTATTTCACACAAAATTCAGCACCACCGACGTCCCCCTGTATGAGCTGGGCTTGCCCGCGATACAGACACCTCGGTGTTCCTGAAATACCGAGGTGTCTGTATCGCGGGCAAGCCACGCTCCTACAATTGAGTCCAGCTCCAACAGGGTTACGGGTGTTTGATGCCGTTGAGGTTCATCGACCCGATCAGCAGTTCATTGTTCTCAAGCTCGGCCAGGCCGGCAGTGCTGACTTTTTCCGGTGGATAGCCGGCGCCGTGCTGCAGATAGCTCAGCAGGTTGCCCACCAGCGGGTTGTGACTGACCAGCAGGACATCACTCACCGATACAAGCTGCTCCGCCACCTTGTCCGGATCTGTATCAGGGCTCAGCCAGTCGACCGTGCGGATCTCAGGTACAAAACCCAGCGCCGTACGCACAATTTCTGCCGTCTGCTGCGCTCGAAGGAGAGGACTGGCATAAATGGCGGTGAGTGGCTGGCCGATCAATTCGGCGGCACTGCGCAACACCTCTTCACGCCCCTTGACGGTCAATGCCCGCTCGGAGTCAGGACGAGTACCGTGTGGCTCGGCTTCACCATGACGCAATACCCAGAGYTTCATAGTTTCGGTTCCTCATCTCGGGCCGGATGCGGCGCGGGCGCCACGACATGTGGTGCTTCACCTTCCGGTGTACGCGGCGACGGCCAGTCGGCGAACGGCCAGGGTTTCTGGTCGCTGTGGAAACTGGCAA
Source organism: Pseudomonas sp. P5_B2 (assembly GCF_056400445.1). Classification (NCBI taxonomy): domain Bacteria; kingdom Pseudomonadati; phylum Pseudomonadota; class Gammaproteobacteria; order Pseudomonadales; family Pseudomonadaceae; genus Pseudomonas; species Pseudomonas sp. P5_B2. The sequence goes on from NZ_JBFULH010000076.1 coordinate 8,262, forward strand.
AACGCCCGATCTGCGCCAGGAACTGGCTCAGGCTGTCGCCGAAGTTCATCAGGCTGCCGCTCGGGGCGCCATAGAACAAACGATAGATCAGTTGCACCAACACCAACGCCCCAAGGATGAACTGCGCCACTTGCCAGACCAACAGGAAGACGATCATCCACAACACCCGCAGCAGGATGGATTCGTACCTGGTTTCTAATTTCGGATCATTCATGTCGCGCTCCCCTGCTTTTTTGCAAAGCGTGCTTAGTTGAAACCGCTGGTTGAAATAAAGTCGACGTCAGTTTTTGGTTCGCCGCGCATCAACAGCTCAATCACCTGATTAAGCGTGCGCCCTTCGAAGAGGATCGCGTGCAGCCCGGCGACCAGCGGCATATAGACACCCACCTCCTGAGCCTTGGCCTTGAGCACTTTCAGCGTGTTCACACCTTCGGCCACTTCGCCCAGACGGGTGACCGCATCTTCCAGACTCAAGCCCTGCCCCAGGGCAAACCCGACCTGGTAGTTACGGCTTTTGGGTGACGAGCAGGTGACGATCAAATCGCCCACACCGGCAAGACCGAGAAAGGTCATCGGGTTGGCGCCCTGATTCACCGCAAAACGAGTCATTTCCGCCAGCGCCCGGGTGATCAGCATGCTCTTGGTGTTTTCGCCCATGCCCAGCGCCACCGCCATGCCGGCAATGATCGCGTAAACGTTTTTCAGCGCCCCGCCCAACTCGACGCCGAACCGGTCGGCGCTGGCGTACACACGAAATGTGCGGCCATGCAGCGCTTCCTGAACCCGCTGGCACAGCTCTTCGTCTTCACTGGCGACCACGGTGGCGGTCAGCGCGTGTTCGGCGATTTCACGGGCCAGGTTCGGTCCGGACAACACGCCGATGCGGGCTTTGGGGGCGATTTCCTCGAGGATCTCGCTCATCAACTTGAACGTGTGGGCTTCGATGCCTTTAGTCAGGCTGACCAGCAGCTTACCGCTCAACAGTTCGGCGTGTGGGACCAATACCGAGCGCAAGGCACTGGAGGGCAGCGCGACGAAACACATGTCGCAAGCTTCCAGCGTGGCTTGCAGGTCCGTCACCGGTTCTACTGCCGCAAGAATCTTGATGCCTTTGAGGTAACGCGGGTTCTCGCGATTGACCCGAATGGCCTCGGCCTGTTCGGGGTCACGCATCCACTGCCGGACCTGATGGCCGTTTTCGGCCAGCAAATTAGCCACGGCGGTACCAAAACTTCCGCCTCCAAGGACCGCAATTGGGCGCTGCTCAGTCATATGCAATCCGTTAATCCATACAGTGGCGATGTCCGCATTATACGGAGCGGCCCCGTTGCGGCCAGCCCCTGCTTCAATTACCAACACTAGTAGGAAGAAGACCAATAAATCCGAGGAAAATGCCGGCGTCGTGAATGGAAAAGTAAACGGGCTCGGTTAACATGCGCGCCAACTCATCACGATCAAGGGTATGACGTGTCGTTTGGTTCTCCTTCACCCCGCTCGCCACTGGTGATGGCGCTGATCTTCAGCCCGTCCTTGCTGTCCGACAGGCTGCGACGGGGCAGCGGCATGAACTATCGTTACGACCGGGCAGATTCCGAGACCAACTTCAGCTCATGGACCCCGCGCGTGGCGATCAATTACTTGATCACCCCGCGTCAAGGCTTGCGCGCTGTGTATTCGCAGGCGATCCGTTCGCCGGACATGTTCGAGAACCACGTCAACTGGAGTTACCGGGTGACCAAATTGCGGCCCACGGCATACGGCCAGACCAGTGCTCGTTACTACAATTGCGACCAGCGTCGGGCGCTTTACTTCAGCGCGGAGCTGATGTTTTAAATGCGCCATCGCCTGTCATGGAAATCGCCGCCACTGGGCCGTCTGCTGGCCGGGTTGTGCCTGGTGGCTGGCTGTCTGTTCGGCGCGCTGTCGACACAAGCCGCCGACATTCTGTTGACCGGCGCCGAAGACAACCCCGGCGTGCAATCCTTCGTCCGCGCGCTGAGCGACATGCGCCCTGCCGACAGTGTGCGTTTCCAGCCACTGACGAGCCTTCCAGCACCCGGCAAACTTCCCGCCGCCACCCGCCTGATTCTGCTTGATCTGCCGAGCCTCGACTGGCGACAGCAAGAGACCAAGGGACCGGCGACGCTGGTGCTGCGCATCAGCCGCCTACAGGCCCAGCAACGTTTTGGCATTAACGTTCCGTCCCACCTCAGTCTACTTTGGAGCGATGCGCCGGTGGATCGGCAACTGCGCCTGACCCGAATCATCCTGCCTGAGGCCCAGCGTATCGGCGTGCTGTATGACAATCACAGCGAATTCATGTTGAAAGAATTGCGCAAGGCCGCCCTTGGGCTGACTCTTGAAGTGGTCGCCGAGCGCTGGGCCAACACCCATGACAGCCACCCCTTGCAGACGTTGCTGAAAAACTGTGACGTACTGCTAGGCCTCGACGACCCTGACCTCTACAACTCGAAAACCGCAAAAAATCTGCTGTTAAGCAGCTATTCCCGACATTTGGCATTGATCGGTCCCAACGCCGCTTTCGTCAAGGCGGGCAGTCTGGCCAGCACCTACAGCGATCAGAGCGACTGGCTGCAGGTGCTCGACGAATTGCTTGATCTACCTGCGGCGAGTTGGCCGCGTACGCTCTATCCGCAACACTTCAAAGTATCAAGTAATCCGCAACTGGCTCGTTCTTTAGGTATAGAACCGATCAATGAAGCAGCGGTTGCCACCCAATTGGCTGAAGGAAAAAGCCTGCCATGATCCTCCGTCGTCCCTGGGACATCAGCACTCGCACCCAGATGATCAGCCTTGGCCCCGCCCTGCTGCTGACGATGCTGCTGATCAGCTTCTTTACCTTCGTGCGGATCCAGGACTTGCGTCAGGAGCTCAACCACACCGGGCAATTGATCGCCAACCAATTGGCTCCTGCCACCGAATACGGGGTGATTTCGGGTAACAACGAGGTACTTGAGAGTTTGCTCAAGGCGACACTCGCCATGCCGAACGTGCGCTTTCTGGAAGTCCAGGACAACGCCAACCGGATTTTGGTGTACGTCGAGCAACCGTCGGAAACCTACAGGCGCTCGCAGCAGGTCGAAGTGTTCCAGGCACCGGTACGGCTGCAGCGGATAGCGCTCAACAATGATTTTTTCCAGGGCCCCAAAGCTGCTGGCATTGGCCCTACCGAGGATTATCTGGGGCGGGTGATCGTCGGACTGTCGAATGACGCCTTCAGCCAGCGTCAGCAGGAAATCCTGCTCAAAGCCGCCATCCTGGCGCTTTTTGCCTTGCTGTTTACCTTTTTGGTCGCCCGGCGCCTGGCGGGCGGTCTGTCGCAACCGATCCGCGATATTGGCAACGCGGTGAAGGCGATCCACGACGGTGATTACAAAACACCCCTGCCGATTGTCGACGACACCGAACTGGGCGCGCTGTCGCAGCACATCAACAACCTCGCCGCCGGCCTCGAACAAGCCAGCCGCGAACAGCAGCAAGCGATGGCGCAGTTGATCCAGACGCGCGAGGAGGCAGAAAAAGCCAACAATGCCAAGTCTCACTTCCTGGCGATGATGAGCCATGAACTGCGCACACCGATGAATGGGGTGCTCGGCATGCTGCAGTTGCTCGAAACCACCGACATGACCGAGGAACAGATCGAGTACGCGGCGCTGGCCTCGGAGTCCACCGAACACCTGCTGAAGGTCATCAACGACATTCTCGACTTCTCGCGCATTGAGCGTTCGGAGCTGGAACTGGAGCACATCCCGTTCAACCTAGCGGACTTGATCAGCAGTTGCGCTCAATCGTTCCAGCACAGCGCGTTGCAGCGCGAGCTTGATTTGCAGTTGCTGATCCCCGAGGACATGCGCGCCCTTCAAGTTCAGGGCGATCCGACCCGGATCCGGCAGATACTGGTCAATCTGGTCGGCAATGCATTGAAGTTCACCGAACAGGGCCGCGTCAGCATTGAACCGCAATGGCAATCGCTGGATCACGAACTGCTGTGGTTTACCTGCACCGTGCGCGACAGCGGCATCGGAATTCCGGCTGAAAGCCTGGAGTTGATGTTCAATGCCTTCCAGCAGGCCGACAGCTCTATTTCACGGCGCTACGGTGGCACCGGCCTGGGCCTGCCGATTGCGCGTACCCTGGCCGAGCGTATGGGCGGCACCTTACGGGCGAAAAGCGAAGAAGGCCAGGGCTCGGTGTTCACCCTGGAAATCCCGCTGGCGCTCTATAAGCAGTCGCTGCCGATACTGCCCCCCAAGGTACAGACGGCTAACGATGATGGCGCAGGTCGCAATGTGCTGCTGGTCGAGGACAACCCGGTCAATCAGACCGTCATCGAAGCAATGTTGCGCAGCCTGGGCTTTACTGTCAGCGTCTCCACCGACGGCGCGCAAGCTGTGCGCAGCGCCGAGAGCCTGATTTTTGAAGCGATTCTGATGGACTGCCGACTGCCGATCATCGACGGCTACGAGGCGACTCGACAGATCCGCCAGTTGCCCGGCTGCGCGGACGTGCCGATTATCGCGTTGACCGCCAATGCCTTGCAGGGCGACCGTGAGGCCTGTTTGTCGGCGGGAATGAACGATTATCTGGCCAAGCCTTTCAAACGAACTGATTTGCAGCAAATTCTGCAGCGCTGGGTGCAGTAGTACAGGCCTTTCGACCATCTGCGACTGGCGTGAAAGGCGAAAGTGCGGCAGTCTTAGGCACCCGAACAGTCCCGAAAAGGGGCTTGAATAATAATTTCAGTGCACAAGTGTACATTCATGTCCTTGGTGCTGTGACTTTCACCACAACGCAATAGTCTATGAGTAGGCTGCTGACTCGAGGCATGAACGCTTCGATCGGCCGGGAGATTTGCCCCACCCTGCCGCATGGGACTATTGAGGAGCTCGCATGACCCAACAAAACGCCTTTACTCGGGAAGACCTGCTGCGCTGCAGTCGCGGTGAGCTGTTCGGCCCAGGTAACGCACAACTGCCCGCCCCGAACATGCTGATGGTGGATCGCATCACCCATATCAGTGCCGAGGGTGGCAAGTACGGCAAAGGTGAATTGGTCGCCGAGCTGGATATCACTCCGGACCTGTGGTTTTTCGCCTGCCACTTCGAAGGTGATCCGGTGATGCCAGGCTGCCTGGGCCTTGACGCCATGTGGCAACTGGTCGGTTTCTTCCTTGGCTGGCAAGGTCTGCCGGGCCGTGGCCGTGCACTGGGTTCGGGCGAAGTGAAATTCTTCGGCCAGGTCCTGCCGACCGCCCAGAAAGTCACCTATAACATTCAGATCAAGCGCGTGTTGAAAGGCAAACTGAACCTGGCCATTGCCGACGGTTCGGTCAGCGTCGACGGCCGCGAGATCTACACCGCCGAAGGCCTTCGGGTCGGCGTTTTCACCTCCACTGACAACTTTTAAGGGTTATCCGCATGCGCCGCGTCGTTATCACTGGTCTGGGCATCGTATCGTGCCTGGGCAATGACAAAGAGACCGTCTCCGCTAACCTGCGTGCAAGCCGCCCTGGCATCCGGTTCAACCCGGAATATGCCGAAATGGGTCTGCGTAGCCAGGTTTCCGGCTCCATCGACCTTCCTCTCGAAGAACTGATCGATCGCAAGATCTATCGCTTCGTTGGCCACGCGGCGGCTTACGCCTATCTGGCCATGAAAGACGCCATCGCTGACTCTGGTCTGACCGATGAGCAAGTCTCCAACCCGCGTACCGGCCTGATCGCCGGTTCCGGTGGCGCCTCCACGCTGAACCAGATGGAAGCGCTGGACATTCTGCGCGAGAAAGGCGTGAAGCGCGTTGGCCCATACCGTGTAACGCGGACCATGAGCAGCACCGTTTCCGCTTGCCTGGCCACCCCGTTCAAGATCAAGGGCCTGAACTACTCCATCGCTTCTGCCTGCGCGACCAGTGCTCACTGCATCGGTACTGCCATGGAACAGATCCAGATGGGCAAGCAGGACATCGTGTTCGCCGGCGGCGGTGAAGAAGAGCATTGGAGCCAGTCGTTCCTGTTCGACGCCATGGGCGCACTGTCCAGCCAGTACAACGAAACCCCGGAAAAAGCTTCCCGCGCCTACGACGCCAAGCGTGACGGTTTCGTCATTGCCGGCGGTGGCGGCATGGTCGTAGTCGAAGAGCTGGAACACGCTCTGGCTCGCGGCGCGAAGATCTACGCGGAAATCGTTGGCTACGGCGCGACCTCCGACGGCTACGACATGGTCGCCCCAAGCGGCGAAGGCGCTATCCGCTGCATGCAGATGGCAATGTCCACCGTTGACACTCCAATCGWTTACCTGAACACCCACGGCACCTCGACTCCGGTCGGCGACGTCGCGGAAATGAAAGGTGTGCGTGAAGTGTTCGGCGACAAGGCTCCGGCCATCAGCTCCACCAAGAGCCTGTCGGGTCACTCCTTGGGCGCCGCCGGCGTTCACGAAGCGATCTACTGCATGCTGATGATGGAAGGCAACTTCATGGCGGGTTCCGCCAACATCGACGAACTGGACCCGGAAGTGGCAGACATGCCGATCCTGACCAAGACTCGCGAAGACGCCACCATCAACACCGTGATGAGCAACAGCTTCGGTTTCGGTGGCACCAAC
>NZ_JBFULH010000077.1:0-14867 GCF_056400445.1 Pseudomonas sp. P5_B2
GGCGTGCTGCGTACCAAGCGGCCTTTGCTGCAGACAATGAGAGCCTTGTGCCTGTTGGGCACCAGTCTGTTTTTCACCACTGGGTTGCAATACATCCCGTTGGCCGAAGCCACGGCGGTCAACTTTCTTGCGCCGGTGCTGGTCACCGCGTTGTCGGTGCCGTTGCTGAGTGAACACGTCACCCGTGGCCAATGGATCGCGGTGATTTGTGGATTTATCGGCGTTTTGATCATCGTCCACCCCGGCGGTGATCTGTTCACGCCTGCGGTGCTGTTGCCGTTCTGCTCGGCGCTGTTTTTCTGCTTCTATCAGTTGCTCACCCGCAAGCTCAGCAACATCGACAGCCCGACCACCAGCAACTTCTTCGCTGGCCTGTGCAACACCTTGGTGATGTGTGTACTGGTGCCGTTCTTCTGGCAAATGCCAACTATTGGGCATGGCTTGCTGATGGTGGCATTGGGGGCTTGTGGGATGACGGCTCACTTGTTTCTGACTCAGGCGTTCCGCTATGCCGCGCCCGCGCTGCTGGCGCCGTTCGGTTATTGCCAGATTGTGTTTGCCGGGTTGCTGGGCTGGCTGCTGTTTTCCCACACGCCGACCCTGACCACCGTGGTCGGGATCGCGGTGATCTGCTGCAGCGGGCTGGCGGCAGCGTGGCAGCAGAGTCGTCGGTAGGAGAAACAAAAAGGCAGGCCTGGAATCAGGCCTGCCGGGGGAAGGGCAATTACTCGGTAACGGTAGGAATCTTGCGCGGTGCCATGAAGTACATCCAGGTCAGGGCGATGAAATACATCGCCGGGATCAGGGTGAACAGCACGGTGTAGTTGTTGTTGGTGACGGTCAGAATGTGGCCGACCAACTGCGTCATGAACATCCCGCCGATGGCTGCGCACATGCCGCCAAAACCAAATACCGTACTCATCATGTGTTTAGGCGTGTAGTCCATCACCAGGCTCCAGATATTCGCGGTCCAGGCCTGGTGCGCGCCGATGGCCAGGGAGATGGCGGCCACCGCGACCCACAGACTGCTCGAACCGGCCGCCATGATCACACCGATGATGCAGCAGGCGAACAAGAACATGGACATCAATCGCGCCTTGATCGGGTTCATCCCGCGACCGATCAGGAACGAGGAGAGGATCCCGCCACCGACACTGCCGAAGTCCGCCGTCAGGTAGATGATGATCAGCGGAATACCCATCTGGGTCACGTTGATCCCCAGGTTGTATTGCTGATTGAGGAACGGCGGCAGCCAATACAGGTAGAACCAGAATACCGGGGCAGTCATCGAGTAGGCGAGGGCGAAGGCCCAGGTACCCCGCATGCGCAGGATTTTCGAGAACGGCACGCGGGCCTGTTCCGGTTCGACTTCTTTCTGGATGTAGTCCAGTTCCGATTGCTTGACGCTCGGGTGATCTTCCGGGTTGAAATACTTCAAGCCCCAGAACAGCAACCAGATCGCTCCCAGTGCCGCCATGCACAGGAACGCGGCTTGCCAGCCCCAGACCTGAAGGATCAGTGGCAACAGCATCGGGGTGAACATCGCACCGACGTTGGTGCCGGCATTGAAGATGCCGGTGGCCACGGCGCGCTCGCCGGCCGGGAACCACAGGCGCGTGGTCTTCACGCAGGCCGGGTAGTTGGCGGCTTCGGTCAGACCGAGGATAAACCGGCAGACCATGAAGCCGACGGCCGAAGTGGCCAGGCCGTGGGCGCCGGTCGCGATACTCCAGAGCAGCACGGCGCAGAAGAACACGCGCTTGACGCCAACCCTGTCGATCAAGCGGCCTTGTAGCACGAAACCGATGGCGTAGCCGACCTGGAACCAGAAGTTGATGTTGGCGTAGTCCATCGCCGTCCAGTTCATCTCCTTGGCGAGGATGGGCTGCATGACGCCCAGGGCGGCGCGGTCGATGTAGTTCAGGGTTGTTGCGAAAAACACCAGCGCCAGCATGCCCCAACGGGTTTTGCCGACTGCCATGGCGCCGCGGATCTTGTCGCCGATGCTGTCGTTGGCAGGAGTCATGGAGGAGTGCTCCACGGGAGAACTTTGAGAAGGAGTCATGTAGTCCACCGATTCTTTTTATGTGGTGTTCCGGGTCTTTGGTAACCGGGCCCGACGGTTCATGATCGGGCTCAATGTGAGTAAATGTTGCGGAGTGAACAAAAAATCGTCAATTCGCCAAAGGCCATTTTGTTCGATAATCGCACGCAAAACTAACCGGATAGTACACTTTGAATTGCTGTGCGGGATCGCTCGGCCAATAATTCACTTCAAGAAAACGCAGACCCTGTAGCAGCTGGCGAAGCCTGCGTTCGGCTGCGCAGCAGTCGTGAAATCAGGCGATGCGGTCTTACAGGTAACCCGCATGCACAGCGTTTTCGACTGCTTCGCAGCCGGACGCAGGCTTCGCCAGCTGCTACATAAAGCGTGCGATATCGATAATAAGACTGTCTCCACCACCGGGAGTCGAAATATGCAGCGTTCCATTGCCACCGTTTCCTTGAGCGGTACCCTGCCGGAAAAACTCGAAGCCATTGCCGCCGCCGGTTTTGACGGGGTGGAGATTTTCGAGAACGACCTTCTCTACTACGACGGTAGCCCACGGGAAATTAAACAGATGTGTGCCGATCTCGGGATCGCGATCACGCTGTTTCAACCGTTCCGCGACTTCGAAGGCTGCCGCCGGGATCGACTGCCGCGCAATCTGGAACGCGCCGAGCGCAAGTTCGACTTGATGCAGGAACTGGGCACCGACCTGGTGTTGGTGTGCAGCAACGCGTCCGCCGACTCCGTCGGCGATGAGCAAATTCTCGTCGACGACTTGCGCCTGCTGGCTGAACGCGCCGGCGCGCGTGGTCTGCGGATCGGTTACGAAGCCCTGGCTTGGGGCCGGCACGTGAACACCTATCAACAGGTGTGGAACATCGTCCGTCAGGCCGATCACCCCAACCTCGGCGTGTTGCTCGACAGCTTTCACACACTGTCGCTCAAGGGCGATCCGAGTGCCATCGCCGAGATTCCCGGCGATAAAATCTTCTTCGTGCAAATGGCCGACGCGCCGATCCTGGCCATGGACGTTCTGGAGTGGAGCCGGCATTTCCGCTGCTTCCCGGGTCAGGGCGAATTCGATTTGCCAGGGTTCCTCGCTCCGATCATCAAGAGCGGCTACACCGGGCCGCTGTCGCTGGAAATCTTCAATGACGGTTTCCGCGCCGCGCCTCCTCGGGCCAATGCCGCTGATGGTTTGCGTTCGTTGCTGTACCTCGAAGAGAAAACCCGCGAGCGTCTGGCACAAGAAGCCAAACCTGCCGCCCATCCCGATATTTTGTTCGAAACGCCGAAGGCCAGCGAATACAACGGCATCGAGTTTCTCGAGTTTGCGGTGGACGAAAGCCTTGGTGCCAAGCTCTCCCATTGGCTGGAGCGGCTGGGTTTCGTCAAGGCTGGACAGCATCGCTCCAAGAGCGTGAGTCTGCTGCGGCAGGGCGATATCAACCTGATCCTCAACTCCGAGCCTTATTCGTTTGCCCACAGCTTTTTCGAAGCACATGGTCCATCGCTGTGCGCCACCGCTGTGCGGGTCAAAGACAGCGCGAGCGCACTGGCCCGGGCTGTGGCTTACAAAGGTCAGCCGTATCGCGGACTGGTCGGCCCCAACGAATTGGAACTGGCGGCGGTGCGTGCGCCGGATGGCAGTCTGATTTATCTGGTGGACCAGGAGGCCGACGTCTACGGCACCGACTTCAATCTGTATCCGGCCGCTGTGGCCGGTGGCGGCCTCAAGCGTATCGACCACATGGCCATGGCGTTGCCAGCCGACAGCCTCGACAGTTGGGTACTGTTCTACAAGAGCTTGCTGGATTTCGAAGCCGACGATGAAGTGGTGCTGCCCGACCCGTATGGCCTTGTAAAAAGCCGTGCGCTGCGCAGCCGTGACAGTTCGATCCGCTTGCCGTTGAACATTTCCGAGAACCGCAACACCGCAATCTCACATGCGCTGTCGAGTTATCGCGGTTCTGGTGTGCATCACATCGCGTTTGATTGCGATGACATCTTTGCGCAAGTCAGCCGGGCGAAAGAGGCGGGTGTGCCGTTGCTGGACATCCCGCTCAATTACTACGATGACCTCGCCGCGCGCTTCGACTTCGATGACGAGTTCCTCAGCGAGCTGGCGTATTTCAACGTGCTGTACGATCGCGATGCCCAGGGCGGTGAGCTGTTCCATGTGTACACTGAGCCGTTCGAAGGGCGGTTCTTCTTTGAAATCATTCAACGCAAGAACGGCTATGCCGGCTATGGCGCGGCCAACGTCGCGGTCCGGCTGGCGGCGATGGCCAAATCCCGTAGCGGTGCCATTCGTCAGGCCAAGTTGTAGGAAAATCGTAAACACGGGTACAAACCGCTGCCGCACGGCTTCCTTCGCTGTGCGGCGCGGCCCATAATCGCCAGCCTGTGCAGTGATGGCCGTGAGCCCGCAATGACAATGACCTCAGAACGCTCCGCAGCGCCCGGCGAACCCATCGTCGAGCCTCGCAAAAGCCGCAAAAACAATCCGGAAAAGACCCGCGAGAACATCCTTCAAGAGGCGATTGTCGAGTTCGTCCAGCAGGGACTTTCCGGTGCTCGCGTCGATGCGATCGCCGAGCGCATCCACACCTCTAAACGCATGATCTATTACTACTTTGGCAGTAAAGAACAGCTCTACGTTGAAGTGCTGGAAAAGCTCTACGGGGACATCCGCAACACCGAAAACCGTTTGCTCCTGACGGAGCTGGCGCCGGTCGAGGCGATTCGTCGCCTCGTTGAATTCACCTTCGATCACCATGATCGCAATGTCGATTTCGTGCGCATCGTCAGCATCGAGAACATTCACAACGCTGAATACGTGAAGCGCTCCGATGCGATCAAGGCGATGAACAATACGATCCTCGATTCACTGGGCGAGATTTTGCGTCGCGGTGCCGAGGAGGGGGTATTCCGAAGCGGACTTGATGCGCTGGATGTGCATCTGTTGATCAGTTCGTTCTGCTTCTATCGCGTGTCGAACCGTCATACCTTCGGTGAGATTTTTCAAATCAACTTGCCGGACGAAGCCATCAAGCAGCGTCATCGGGCAATGATTTGCGAGTCGGTTTTGCGCTACCTGCAAGCCTGATATGAGGTGAGGGGAATGTGTCCCCTCACGGCTTCCACTCAGCCATTCATGCTCTGAAAGTGCGCCAGCATTCGCTGTGCATCCGGCACCACGCCGCTGAACAATTCAAACGCCTTCACCGCCTGAAACACCGCCATGTTGCCGCCATCCAGGGTGCGGCAACCAAGCGCGCGGGCATTGCGCAGCAGTTCGGTTTCGAGTGGGAAGTAAACGATCTCCGCCACCCACAACTCAGCGCGAAGCAGCTCCACCGGTACTGGCATGCCCGGCAGTTTTTTCATGCCCATGGGCGTGGTGTTCACCAGCCCGTCCGCTTGGGCCATTGAGCTTGGCAAATCATGCCCGGCAACTGCTCGACCGGCGCCAAAGTGCTGATTGAGGTTGTCCGCCAGAGCCTGTGCGCGGCTGATCTCTACATCGAAAATACTCAGCAACTGTACGCCTTCGCTCAATAGCGCGTGGGCCACTGCCGCGCCTGCGCCTCCGGCACCCATTTGTACGACATGCTCACGGGCAGCATCCTTCAAGCCGCGACGAAAACCTTCGGCAAAACCCAGGCAATCGGTGTTGTGGCCGATGCGTTTGCCGTCTTTCAACACCACAGTGTTCACCGCGCCGATGCCGCGCGCTTCCGGCGACAGTTCGTCGAGCAACGGGATGATCGCCTGCTTGCATGGGAAGGTGATGTTCAGCCCGGTGAAACTCATGCGCTCGGCTGCCATCAGCAGGTCGGGCAGGGCACTGCTGTCGAGTTGCAACTGATCCAGGTCGATCAAGCGATAGAGGTAGCGCATGCCCTGCGCATCGCCTTCGTGTTCATGCATCGCGGGTGTGCGGGACGCTTGAATTCCGGCGCCGATCAGCCCGGCCAATACGGTGTTGTGCTGGGTCATCGCGTTCACCTCTTCAATTGCAGACTGAAATGCTCAAGCGCCAGGCGATAGCCGAGGCTGCCGAAGCCAGCCAGCACGGCGGTAGCGATGGCCGAGACGAACGAGTGATGCCGGAAAGGCTCACGAGCGTGGACATTCGACAGGTGGACTTCAATCACGGGCAGTTCGCTGGCAACGAGGGCGTCGCGGATCGCCACCGAGGTGTGAGTCCATGCGGCGGGATTGATCACAATCCCGGCGCAACGACCGCGAGCGGCGTGAATCCAGTCGAGCAACTCACCTTCGTGATTGGTCTGGCGAAACTCCACGGCCAGGCCGAATTCTTCAGCGGCACGTCCGCACAGCGCAGAGATGTCTGCCAGGGTTTCGTGACCATAAGTCGCCGGTTCACGGGTGCCGAGCAGGTTCAGGTTCGGGCCGTTGAGCACCAGAACGATAGGGGGCATCGAGGGTCTCTCCACTTATTGTTTTTGGAATCGGCTGTTGTTCAGCCTGTGGAGATAAATTGTACTAGCTAGTTAGTTTGGTCAATTGAAGAGACGCTTCGGCCGGTATTTGTGGGCGGTGATCGGACAGTTCTAGGTTTGTCGGGGCAAATGCTCAACCAGAAAATCGATAAAGGCGCGCAATTTCAGGGGCACATGGCGGCTTTGTGGATACAACAAGGTGAAGGGGCGGGAGCGTCCGCTGTAGGGTTTCAACACTTCCACCAGCGAGCCATCGGCCAGTTCGTTTTCGACGATGAATCGGTACGTCTGAAACAGTCCCGCACCGTGTTTGGCCAGAGTTACGCCGCCAAGCACCTCGTCAGAGCAGCTAAGACTGCCCTCGGCAAGAATTTCCCGTGGTGTGCCGTTGTCATTGAACAACCAGGCAATTCGCCGACCGCTGCTGGGCAGTTCGTACTGAATGCATTCGTGCTGCGCCAGTTCGTCCAGGGTTTGTGGGATGCCGGCGTGCTTGAGGTAGTCGGGGCTGGCAATCATCACCAGCGTGGCGTCCTCCAAGTGTCGGGCGATCAAGCCTGAGTCTGGAATCGCCCGCACGCGGATGGCCATGTCATAGCCTTCTCCAACGAAATCGATGTTGCGATTGCTAATGTGCGATTCGACCTTTACGTCGGGAAAACGCGCCCGAAACGCCGGCAGCAACGGCAAGATCCGGTGGTGTGCATACGTCGTGGGGATGCTGATTCGCAACGTGCCGGACGGTTGCTGCTGCTGGCCCATGACCTCGCGCTGAGCCTCGACCAGTTGCGCCAATGCCTGGCGACATTCTTCGTAATACCGGCGGCCACTGTCGGTCAACTTCACACTTCGGGTGGTGCGCGCGAACAGCCGCACGCCCAGGCGTTCCTCCATACGCGATACCGAACGGCTGACGGCGGCCGGCGTCACACCCGCCACCAGAGCGGCAGCGGTAAAGCTCCCTGCCTCGGCCGCCAGGCAAAACAGTTCGATGCTGCCCAGCTGAAGATCATCGAAGACTCGCTGCATGATTGATTTCACCGGGGATCAAATGAGGGACTGACTGGCGTCACTGTAGATGAAATCGCCGTGGCAGTGCTGCTATGGAACAGCGGCTTTCTGCAGCTGTAGTGAAAGGATTGCTTACTATTTGACGCGGTAATCGGTCAGTCAAAAAGCGCTCAAGCGCTAGTCTGAAAATGGGATCGATCATAAAACGGATCAGTACTTATTATTGGGTTCTTCAAGGAATGGAGAATCTTTGTACTCTATAACCTAACGGATGGGTTGGCATGAATGTATGTCGCTACAAGGGCTTTTCATTGGTCGTCATGCTGCGCGATGAGCATTGTCCGCCTCATGTCCACGTTGATGCCCGGACGTGGAGCGCACGCTTCAAATTCAGTTTCTGGCACAACGGCGTGGAGCTCTGGGATGTCGTGCCTCATTCGCAGCGCCCCCCTTCAGCGGTGCTGGAGGAATTGCGTCAGGCGCTACGGCAACCGGCGCATTTACGTCGAGCACGTGGCATCTGGTGGCGCAAATTGCGCACGGCTTGCCTCAATCATCAGTTGTGGGATTGGGAGGGCAATGAAGTGGTCGTGATGAAACGAATCGCCAGCACGACCTACCTGATTGGCTCGGCCAGTTACGAGCCCGAAGCGAACAAGACGTTGTTGGCCCTGATGGGGGCTGCCGAGGGAGTGGAAATCGAATTATGAAAACGATACAGGCGAGCATTCAGGCGGATCGCCCCGTCACCGAAGAAGCACTGGAACAGGCCATCCAGCGAGGCGAGTTGAGCCGTCGTAGCGGTTTGAATGCCACAGCAGTGACCTGGACAGGACATTGCCTGGTCATCAGTTTCGAGGACGGCAGCGGTGTGCTCCTGCCAGCGAAAAGCTACCCGGAATTTGATGGCTTTGGCGATGGTGATTTCGTTGATTTGAAGGTCGGTTTTTCGGGAACCGCGCTCTGCCATGAAGGCAGGGATTTACAGGTGTCCATTGCTGGATTGATTTCAGCGAGCAAGCCACTGATGGACATGGCGTCTTCAGTCATCGCCGCGCGCAATGGTCGTCAGAGCAGTGTTGCCAAGGCAGAGGCTGCGCGGGCCAATGGCAAAAAGGGCGGTCGCCCGCGCAAGGTGGATTCGGCTCTTTGATTCGCCCACAAAAAAGCCGTCGTCATGACGGCTGATTTGTACGGGCAACTGTCATCAACGACGGGTCAACAACACCCCCGACTCCATGTGATGCGTCCACGGGAACTGGTCAAACATCGCACACTGAGTAATGCGATGCGTGTCGTGCAACTGGGCGATGTTCGCCGCCAGCGTTTCCGGGTTGCAGGAGATGTAGAGAATATTGTCGAAGCGCCGGGTCAACTCGCAAGTGTCCGGGTCCATGCCGGCACGAGGCGGATCGACGAACACGCTACCGAACTCGTAACTCTTGAGGTCGATACCGTGCAGGCGACGGAACGGGCGGACTTCGTTCAGCGCTTCGGTCAGCTCTTCGGCAGACAGACGCACCAACGTAACGTTATCCACGGCGTTTTCGCTGAGGTTGCTCAGGGCTGCGTTGACCGAAGTCTTGCTGATTTCGGTGGCCAGCACTTTGCGTACGCGGGTGGCGAGCGGCAGAGTGAAGTTGCCGTTGCCGCAGTACAACTCCAGCAAATCGTCGGTGCGATCGCCCAGAGCGTCGTATGCCCAGTTGAGCATCTTCTGGTTGACGGTGCCGTTGGGCTGGGTGAACGCGCCTTCCGGCTGGCGATAGCTGAAGGTGCGGCCGCCAACTTCGAGCTTCTCGACCACGTAATCGTGACCAATCACTTCACGTTTGCCTTTCGAGCGACCGATGATGCTAACGTTCAGGTCGGCGGCCAGTTTCGTGGCTGCCGTATGCCAATGCTCGTCCAGCGGGCGGTGATAGCACAAGGTGATCATCGCATCGCCGGCCAGGGTGGTCAGGAACTCCACCTGAAACAGCTTGTGGCTCAGCGCGGCACTGGCTTTCCATGCCGCTTTGAGCTGCGGCATCAACTGATTGATGCGCAGGCTGGCGATTGGAAACTCTTCGATCAAGATCGGCGTACGTTTGTCTTCCTGGGAAAACATCGCGTAGTGCCGCTCACCGGCTTCTCGCCACAGGCGGAATTCGGCGCGCAGGCGAAAGTTTTGCAGCGGTGAGTCGAACACTGCAGGTTCTGGCGCACCGAACGGGGCCAGCAGGTCACGCAGGCGCGTGACCTTTTCTTCGAGCTGAACGGCGTAGGCCTGGGAATCAAAAGTCATGCGTTGAACCAACCCAGCTTGATCACGAACAGAATCGACAGAATCACCAACGCCGGGTTCAGGTCACGGGTGCGCCCGGACAGCAGCTTGATCACGGTCCAGGAGATGAAACCGAAGGCGATGCCGTTGGCGATGGAATAAGTGAACGGCATGGCCAGCGCGGTGACCACAACCGGTGCKGCAACGGTAATGTCGTCCCAGTCTATTTCGGCCAGGCCGGAGGTCATCAGTACGGCGACGAACAGCAGTGCCGGTGCCGTGGCGAATGCCGGAACGCTGGCGGCCAATGGCGAGAAGAACAGCGCCAGCAGGAACAGAATCGCTACCACAACGGYGGTCAGGCCGGTGCGGCCACCGGCACTCACGCCGGCTGCAGATTCGATGTAGCTGGTAGTGGTCGAGGTGCCCAACAGTGAGCCGGCCATGGCCGCGGTACTGTCGGCGATCAGCGCACGGCCCATTTTCGGCATGTGGCCGTCCTTGCCCATCAGGCCAGCACGCTTGGCGACACCGATCAGGGTGCCGGAGTTATCGAACAGATCAACAAACAGGAAGGCAAAAATCACGCTGATCAGACCAATGTCCAATGCGCCTTTGATGTCCAGCTGCAGGAAGGTCGGAGCCAGGGAAGGAGGCATCGACATCACGCCGCCGAACGGGGTGAAGCCCATCACGATCGAAACGATGGTCACTGCCAGGATACCGATCAGCACCGCGCCGCGCACTTTCAGCGCCTCGAGGGCGACAATCAGGGCAAAACCGAGGGTTGCGAGAATCGGCGCTGGTTGTTTCAGGTCACCGAGGCCGACCATGGTCGCCGGGTTGCTGACGACGATGCCGGCGTTGTGCAGGGCGATCAGCGCCAAAAACAGGCCGATACCGGCAGCAATCGCCGAGCGCAGCGGCAATGGGATGCTGTTGATGATCCATTCACGGATGCGGAAGATCGACAGCAGAAAGAAGCACACCGCCGAGATGAACACCGCCCCCAGCGCCACCTGCCAGGTGTGCCCCATGTGCAGGACCACGGTGTAGGTGAAAAAGGCGTTCAGACCCATGCCCGGTGCGAGTGCGATCGGGTAGTTGGCGATCAGGCCCATGGTTGTGGAGCCGATGGCCGCCGCCAGACAGGTGGCGACGAACACCGCGCCCTTGTCCATGCCGGTCTCGCCGAGAATGCTCGGGTTGACGAACAGAATGTAGGCCATGGCCAAGAAAGTCGTGACGCCCGCCAGAATCTCGGTCCGCACGTTGGTGTTGTGTGCTCTGAGTTGAAACAGCCTTTCCAGCATGTCTGCTCCCCGTGGCGCGCCCGGCGCCGTGAATGTATCGACCTCAACAGCAAAGCACAGACCGCTGAACGCGCCTGGGAAATTACTGTGGGCCGGAAAAAGCCGCGCATCATACCAGCAGCGTAGGGTTATGGCTGCTTATGGCTGCGATCGTCGTCGATGTTTTGCCGTCAAGTGAAGTGAGCCATACTGCGCGCTGGTTTTGGGAGTCGCTATGTCTTGCATGAAAAAGCCTGTGATCGCCGTGATTGGCGTGGGGTTTGCCTTGTTGCTGGGGGCACAGAACGCCTCTGCCGCTATGGCGCCACCACTGAGCCAGTTGAAAGTGCTCAAGGTCGAATCGCCAGGTTGCGGTTTTGAAGATATTGCCCAGGGGCAGGAACAGACGCGTTGCGACCACAGCGGCCCGAGTATCAAGGTCTATGTGTTGGAAATCGGCTATGGACGGGAGGCGTTTGTCGCGCTGGACGGGTTCGAACTGAACGGCACACGCACGCCGGTCTGTGCGTTTGATACCGGTAACCTGACCGAGTGCACCGCCGGTAAAAAAACCGTCGGTTATCTGTATGTCATGGACCTTGCCGGCAAGCAGAACGGGGTCTTTACCTTCAGCAATACCTCGATTAATGCGCCGGGCAACACAATGTCGACACAGCTTTACATCAAGTAACGGCTGCGCTCGAACAAGCGTCAGGAAAGCTGACTAAGCTTTATGGATCATCTTGTGGACTGCACCCATGACCTTTAGAGCTTTGATTACCCTCGCCGAGGGCATCGATGACCTGCAAACAGTGACCCTGGTCGATGTATTGCGCCGCGCCAAAATTGAAGTGGTAGTGGCTAGCATCGAGGGGCGACGCATGCTCACCTGCGCCCGTGGCTCGCGACTGACGGCCGATGCCATGCTCGTGGATTTGCTGGCACAGCCGTTTGACCTGATCGCATTGCCTGGCGGTGCCGTTGGCGCGCAACACCTGGCGGCCCATCAACCCCTGCAACAACTGATCAAGGATCAGGCCGCCGCCGGACGCTTGTTCGCGGGCATCGCCGAAGCCCCGGCGGTCGCGCTGCAACACTTTGGTGTGTTGCGTCAGCGCCGGATGACGTGCCTGCCCTCGGCCAGTCATCAGCTATCGGGCTGCAACTTCGTCGACCAACCGGTGGTGGTCGACGGCAACTGCGTGACCGCCCAGGGTTCCGGAGCCGCCTTGGCATTTGCCCTGACATTAGTGGAACAACTTTGCGGCAAGGCCACACGTGCGGCGGTGGCGGGGGAGTTGCTGGCTTAAATCGGGTCAGACCTTCACTTCTTCCACCGGTACATGCATGCGGTCGCGATTGGCCAGGCTCGGGAACAGTTTCACCCAGACCCCGGTCACCACCAGGGTGCCGATCCCGCCCATGACCACCGCCGGCACGGTGCCGAACCAGTGGGCAGTGACCCCGGATTCGAATTCGCCCAACTGGTTCGACGCGCCGATGAACAGGCCATTGACGGCGCTGACCCGGCCACGCATTTCGTCCGGGGTTTCCAGCTGTACGAACGAGGCGCGGATCACCATGCTGATCATGTCTGCAGCACCCAGCACAACCAGCACGGCAAGCGAGAACCAGAACGAGGTCGAGAGGCCGAACGCGATGGTGGCCACGCCGAACACACCGACCGCTGTGAACATCACCCGTCCGACGTTGCGTTCAACCGCATATCGCGCCAGGAACAACGACATCAATAACGCCCCGACTGCCGGTGCGGAACGCAGCAGGCCCAGTCCCCACGGGCCGGTGAGCAGGATGTCTTTGGCAAACACCGGCAGCAGCGCCGTCGCGCCACCGAGCAAGACGGCAAACAGGTCCAGTGAGATCGCCCCGAGAATGTCCGGGCGACTGCGAATGAAGCGGATGCCTGCCAGCAATGAATCCAGCGTCGCCTTGCCCTTGTTCAGCGGCTTTTGCCGGGCCGGCAGGTTGAGCATCAACACGCAGGCTATGATGTAGATAATCACCGTCGGGCCATATACCCAGACGCTGCCGAAGGCATAGAGCAAACCACCGAGCGCCGGGGCGACGATGGTGGCCGATTGTTGCGCCGATTGAGCGGCGGCCACCGCGCGGGGGAACAGCGAACTGGGCACGATGCTCGGCAACAAGGCTTGGGTGGTGGGCATTTCGAAGGAGCGCGCGGCACCGAGCAGGAACGCGAGGATGAAGATCATTTCCCTGGTGACATGATCGGTGGCACTGCCGATGGCCAGCGACAAGGCAATCAGCGCTTGCAGGGACTGGCAGATCGCCGCGACTTTACGCCGGTCATAGCGGTCCGCGACGTGCCCGGTGTGCAGCATGAACAGCACGCGCGGTGCAAATTCCACCAACCCGACCAGACCCAAGTCCAGCACATTGCCGGTCAACTGGTACAGGTTCCAGCCAATGGCCACCGTGAGCATCTGAAAACCACTGGCGGTAAACACCCGAGCCAGCCAGAACGCGATGAAAGGACGGTGGTGACGTAACAGCAAGGGCTCTTGGCTGGGCATCTGCGGGGAAATCTGGGAGAGGGGAAGGGCGAGATTATCACCAAGCTGTAACCAGAAGTTGCAGCCACCAGAAATTTAGTTAGCTACATACCGATCCAGAAAATGCCTGACTCTCCCTGTGGGAGCGAACCTGCTCGGGATGGCGTCGTATCAATCGATACTTTTGTCCCTGAAACACCGCATCGCGAGCAGGCTCGCACACAGGGAGAGTATTGCGATGCATGTCCAAGGTCATGGGGCAACTTGTCACGCGGCAAAAGACCACGCGGTTCCTTGTCAGAAATGCGACTACTCTTTCAGCGTTGATTGATCCAGATCAAAACCCCAAAAGGAATTGATCCGATGGCCATCCGGACCAGACGCCCTGCGTTGTGATGCGATTGAAAAAGAACGAATCTGAATTCGCCGCACTCCATACCCGTGGGGCCGCTGAGTGCAGGCTTCCAGCCAGCAGCCGTATTACCTGACAGAGGAAGACTTATGTTCGGTTTAGAGGCACTTGATCTCGCCCGAATTCAGTTCGCGTTTACTATCTCGTTTCACATCCTGTTTCCTGCCATCACCATTGGTCTGGCGAGTTACCTGGCGGTGCTCGAAGGCTTGTGGCTGAAAACCCATGACGACACGTACCGCGACCTGTATCACTTCTGGTCGAAGATCTTTGCCGTCAATTTCGGCATGGGCGTGGTCTCCGGGCTGGTGATGGCTTATCAATTCGGCACCAACTGGAGCCGCTTTTCGGACTTCGCTGGTTCAGTGACCGGGCCACTTTTGACGTACGAAGTACTGACTGCCTTCTTTCTCGAAGCTGGCTTTCTTGGCGTCATGCTGTTCGGGTGGAACAAGGTCGGGCGCAATTTGCACTTCTTCGCCACCGTTATGGTGGCCATCGGCACACTGATCTCTACTTTCTGGATTTTGGCCTCCAACAGCTGGATGCAAACGCCCCAAGGTTTCGAAATCGTTAATGGTCAGGTGATTCCCACCGACTGGCTGGCCGTGATTTTCAACCCTTCGTTTCCCTACCGCCTTCTGCACATGGCAACGGCGGCGTTCCTGGCCACCGCATTCTTCGTTGGTTCGTCGGCCGCCTGGCACTTGTTGCGTGGCAAGGACAACCCAGCCATCCGCACGATGCTGTCGATGGCCATGTGGATGGCCTTGATCGTGGCGCCGATTCAAGCCGTGATCGGTGACTCCCACGGTCTCAATACCCTCCAGTAT
>NZ_JBFULH010000078.1:0-14854 GCF_056400445.1 Pseudomonas sp. P5_B2
CACGTAATGAGGGTATTTGAAATGGCGTTAATCGGGCGTTACAACAGTTTGCAAGTGGTTAAACACACTAACTTCGGTTTATATCTGGACGGTGGGGCGGATGGAGAAATCCTCTTGCCTAATCGTTATATCCCCAAAGATATTCCCAGCGAAGATGAAGACTGGCTCAACGTTTTTATTTATCTGGACAGCGATGACAAACTCATCGCAACTACCGAAAAGCCGAAAGTTCAGGTCGGTGAATTCGCTAGTTTGAAAGTCGTTGAAGTCAACAGCATCGGTGTTTTCCTGGATTGGGGTCTGCCGAAGGACCTGCTGCTGCCGTACTCCGAAGAAAAACGCCAGATGACCGCCGGTGAGTATGTGGTGGTGCATGTCTACCTCGACAAGCACACCCGTCGTATCACCGCGACAGCGCGCCTGGATCGCTACCTGGACAAGACCCCGGCCAGTTACACCCCTGGCCAGGAAGTGGATTTGCTGGTGGCCGAAGCGACCGATATGGGCTTCAAGGCAATCATCAACAACAAGCACTGGGGCTTGATCCACAAGAACGAAATCTTCAAGTTCATGCGTGCCGGCAAAGAAGAGAAGGGCTTTATCAAAGAAGTCCGCACCGATGGCAAGATCAGCTTGAGCCTGCAACCGGTAGGCGAAGAAGCCGCCACCAGCCTCAACTCGAAGATCCTGGCCAAGTTGCGTGAAAACAACGGCAGCCTGCCGGTCAGCGACAAGAGCGACCCGACCGTGATCACCAGCATGTTTGGCGTCAGCAAGGGCAACTTCAAGAAGGCCATTGGCGCGCTCTACAAGAATGGTCAGATCGTCATCCACGCGGATCGCATCGAACTAAGCTGACCTCGTACCGACCCGTGTTAAGCGATTACATCGGGCTGGACTGTGATAAAAAGACCCGGCCCCTGTGTCGGGTTTTTTTATCTGCCGAGTTTCTGCCATGGATTGTGTTGTCGAGGTGTCACGGTGAGCGCCAGCCGGCGTAGCGCCGACGGATTTGCCCTGCAAGTGATGATCGGGTTGTGCCTGATCTGGGGCGTACAGCAAGTGATAATCAAGTGGGCGGCGCCCGACATTGCGCCGGTCATGCAGGCGGTGGGGCGGTCGGGCATTTCGGCATTGCTCGTAGGATTGCTGATCTGCTGGAAGGGCGGCTGGGATCAGGTCGGCGCTACGTGGCGCGGCGGCTTGCTGGCCGGTGCGCTGTTTGGTCTGGAGTTTTTCTTTATCTCCGAAGGCTTGCAACTGACCACGGCGGCGCACATGTCGGTGTTCCTCTACACCGCACCTATATTTACCGCGTTGGGCGTGCATTGGTTGCTGCCGAGTGAGCGTTTAAGGCCTTTGCAGTGGCTGGGGATTTTCCTCGCTTTCGTCGGGATCGCCATCGCGTTTGCCGGTGGCGTGTCCTGGGACAATCTCGATCACCGCATGTTGCTGGGCGATGCGCTGGGCGTACTGGCCGGTGCTGCTTGGGGCGCAACCACGGTGGTGGTGCGCGCTTCGCGCCTGTCGGAAGCACCAGTGACGCTCACGTTGTTCTATCAACTGATCGTCGGTTTCGTTGGTCTTGTATTGATCGCGATCCTCAGCGGCCAGATCACTCACGTCAGCCTCACTGCAGTGGCCGTGACCAGCGTGCTGTTCCAGGGATTAGTGGTGTCGTTCTTCAGTTACCTGACCTGGTTCTGGCTGTTGCGTCGTTATCTGGCGGCGAACCTGGCGGTGTTCTCGTTCATGACGCCACTGTTTGGCGTCACGTTCGGGGTGGTGTTGCTGGGTGAAGAACTGAGCCTCAACTTCGTCATCGGCGCCGTGCTCGTGCTGCTCGGTATCACGTTCGTCAGCGCTGAGCAGTGGGTGCGCCGTCGTTTACGCAAAGCCCTCGGGCAGTCCTGACCGGGCGCAGCAACAGGCTACCGGCGATGAGCAATCCGCTGCCGGAAACAACCAGGGCGGGCTGCAAACCGCCACTGAAATGGCTGCTCAGGGCGGCCAGCAACGGCCCGGCGAGCTGACCCACGGCGAAGCACGCGGTCAGCAGCCCGGCGTTGCGCTGGGTGGCGTGGGGCGCCAGTTCGCGGGACCGTTGCATCACCAATTGCATGCAGGCCAGAAACGGCGTGCCGCACAGCATCACCCCCAGCGCCAGACCCGTACCGCTACCCAACAGGCAGGCAAAGACCCCGGCGGCTTGCAGCCACAAGGTGATCATCAGCCAATGGCGTGTGCCATTCAGGGACTGTCGACGCAGGCTCACCAGCACCACGCCGACAGCTGACGCCAGGCCGAAGCACGGCCAGAACAGGTCAGCCTGCCATTGACCCTGAAACTGCGCGTTGGCCATGTGCGAGAGGAAGGTGGCGGGGATGATGTAACCCAGACCGTACAAGCCATAGATCACACCCAATCGAGCGATGCCCTGATGATCCGGCGTGGTGGCGATGGGCATGGCCGCCACAGTTGTCGTGGGTTGTGGCAGGAACGGCAGAATCCCCAGCAGCATTGCCAGCGCTACGCCGGCATACACCAGCCACAACGTCGCGGAAGCCTGCCCCAGCAGGTTCGAGCCTAAAGCCAGTAAACCTGTGAGAAAAATCCCCAGACCCGGTCCGGCAAACACCAGCGCACCCAGCCGTGGACGTCCGGCCGCTGCCGCCAGGGGCTGGCTCAGTGCGGTGATCATCACCAGCACCCAGGCGCTGGCCACGCCGGTGCCAAAGCGCAGCAGCAGATGCGACCAGAAACCGTTGGCCCAGAACGACGCCAGGGTCAGCAGCACACAAAGCCACAACCCTCCCAGCAGGCGCTGACGGACTTGCACCGGTCTGCGCGAGAACATCGCATCCAGAGCGCCGACGAAGTAGCCAAGGTAATTGGCGGCGGCAATCAGGCCCGCCGAAGTCAGGTCGATTTGACCTTCGCTAAGCAAGTGCGGCATTTGCGGAGTCAGCGCAAAGCGTCCAATGCCCATGGCCATCATCAGGGCGATAAAACTGGCGAGTAAGCGAATCAGCGGGGACATGGTCTGAGTTCCGGTAAAGGATCAATGACCGTCAGGCTAGGACTGTTTGACTTTCATTAAAATTGAATAATAGTGAGTAACTTGTTCTGATTTGGAGAAGATCGTGGAATTCAGCCAATTGCGCATCTTCCAGGCGGTGGCACAGGAGGGTTCTATCACCCGTGCTGCCGAGCGTTTGCATCGGGTGCCGTCCAACCTGTCGACGCGACTTAAACAGCTTGAGGAGCAACTCGGCGTAGAACTGTTCGTCCGCGAGCGTCAGCGTTTGCAGTTGTCGCCTGCAGGAAAAGTCCTGCAGGACTACACCGCCAGACTGTTCGCCCTGCATGACGAAGCCAGTGCGGCAGTGCAAGGCGGGCAACCGGCCGGGGACTTTGTGCTAGGCACCATGTACAGCACGGCGGCAATTCATCTGCCGCCATTGCTGGCGGAGTATCACCGCAACTACCCGGCGGTAAACCTGCAAGTGCAGTCGGGGCCGAGTGGTGAACTGCTCGAAGGTCTGCTCAGCGGTCGGCTGGATGCGGCGCTGGTGGACGGCCCGTTGGAGTTCGCCGGACTGGACGGCGTGCCGTTGTGCGACGAACGGCTGGTGCTGATCACGGAGGCCGATCACCCCCCGGTGCGCAGTGCACTGGATGTGGAGGGGCGCTCAGTGTTTACCTTTCGCCAGGGTTGTTCCTACCGGATGCGCCTGGAAGCCTGGTTCGCCCATGACCATGCTGCGATGGGCCGGGCGATGGAGATCGAATCCTATCCCGGAATGCTCGCCTGTGTGATTGCCGGCTCGGGCGTGGCGTTGATGTCGGAGTCGATGCTCGCCAGCCTGCCGGGCCGCGAGAGCGTGGCGGTGCACCCTTTGGCGGAACCATTTGCCAGCGCGACAACGTGGCTGATGTGGCGTAAAGGCATGGTCGGGGCGAATTTGAACGCGTGGATCGAGCAGCAGCAGATGGTCTATCCGACGGCACCGGTTCAGGCCCGGGCGATTGCTTGAACGACCGGTCAGGCATTTTGTTCAATTCAGTAACAGATCATTGCGTGTTTTGATGAGCATTGCGTAGGACTTCGGACTATTATCAGTGCGAAGCGGCCTCAGAACTCCGGTCGCTCGGCACTACCCTGAAGGGGGCACCATGAAAGAGAAAATTCAAAACTGGCTGCACGATCTGGGTGTTGCACTCGGTTTGATCGAACCGCCACTGCAACCTGTGCCTATTCGTACGGATGACGAACAGCGCCGACGCCAGCCACGCCGCCGCTAATCGCGCCGCATGTAGCACATGTAGCACATGTAGCAGCTGTCGAGCACCGCGAGGCAGCGTTCGGCTGCGCAGCAGCCGTAAACCCCACATGCTGCGTCTACCTGACACACTGCAAAATCTGATATCACCGACGGCTCCGTCCGAATATGGACGGCCCCGAACGCAGCCTCACGGTGCTCGGCAGCTGCTACAGATCAGCCATAGGCTGCAGACTGGGCAAGCTCAATGCCGCCCGATCTCAATCAAAAACCGACTCAAATCATTCGCCGTCCTGGCGGTCTTGAGCAGCCGGTCTTCCTCCGCCGTAAACGCCGTCAACCCAAGCTCATCCTCCAGATGGAAGATCAGCTCTTCGATGTCCTCTTTATCCAATCCCAACTCCGACAGGCTGGCGTCGTCACTGAAGTCATCCCGGCCCTCCAGTACGCGGCTGATGAACTGATGGACGGTGAGGCGAACAGCAGCTCTTTTCATGGTTGTTCTTCGAGGGCGTATTGTTGTCCCTGCGCTTGAGTACAGCAGGCTTCAGCCGTGTGAGCGCTGCCACTCGTCAATCATCGCGCGCAAATGCTCCCCCGAAAAACTGCCGAAGTGCCCGCCATGCACCGTGCGCACAGGCAACTCACGCAGGCGTTGCAGGCTGCGGGCGTAGTCGTCGAGGTTGGAGTGGTAGGCGTCTTCGACCAGCGGGCCGTCGTAGATGATGTCGCCACTGAACAGCGTCTCGGTCGCCGCTTCATACAGGCTGATGCCCCCCGGCGAATGCCCCGGTGTGTGCAGCACGTGCAGCACGCGGTCGCCCAGGTCCAACACATCGCCTTCTTCAATCATGCCCGTGGCGGGCGCTGCCTTGACCTGGTATTCGGCGTAGCACAACGGGCAGTCAGGGTGAGCCTCGAACATGTCGTCCCCGACAAAGGCTTTGCTCAAATCGTTGTCGCCGTCGGGTGCGGCGAGGATGTCCGCCTCAGCCGGGTGCACCAGCCGTTCAGGAAATTCGTGATGCCCGGCGATGTGGTCGAAGTGGCAATGACTCGCGACGGCCACCAGCGGCCGTTCGGTGATCCACGGCAATTGTTCGCGCAGGCTGACCAGCCCGGAACCACTGTCCAGCAGCAAGTCCTTGTCGCGACCCTGGACGTGCCAGAGGTTGCAGCGATAGAAAGGCCGGATGTAGGGCTCGTGAATCAGACGAATGCCGTCGCTGAGTTGCTTCACCTCGAACCACAGATCGCGGCTGACGATCTTCATAAACACTTTTCTCCAGGCGAAAAAAAACGGGTGTGGCAACCGACGCCACACCCGCCGAAGAAAGCATCAGTTGTTATGTTGAGCTTAGGCGGCGCTGGCCTGAGCTGCCGGGCGACGGGACATCAGGCTGACCAGCACGAAGCTCACCAGGCCGACGCCGAGGCTGTAGTAGATCGGGGTATTGGCATCCAGACCGTCCTTGAACATGAACACCAGCGCAGTGGCGAAACCCATGCCCATGCTGGTGATCGCGCCGGCGGTGGTTGCGCGCTTCCAGAAAATTGCACCCATCAGCGGGATCAGCATGCCGCCCACCAGCAGGTTGTACGCCAGGGTCAGGGCACTGATCACGTCATTCACCACCAGAGCGATGCCGAGGACGACGATGCCGGTCAACAGGGTGAACAGACGGTTGACGCGCAGGCTCGACGGTTTACCGCCACGCAGTTTTGGCAGCATGTCTTCGGTCAGGGTGGTGGCAGCGGCGAGCAGGCCGGCGCTGGCGGTGGACATCATGGCGGCGAGGGCTGCGGCGATCACCAGGCCACGAATACCGTCCGGCAGGGACAGTTTGACGATGGCAGCGAAGGCGTTGTTGACGTTGTCCAGGTCCGGGATCAGCACGTGAGCGGCCATGCCGATCAGGGCGCAGGCCAGTCCGTAGAGGATGCAGTAGAAGCCTGCGAACGTACCGGCGACTTGAGCCACTTTGGCGGTCTTGACGGTGAACACGCGCTGCCAGATATCTTGGCCGATCAGGATCCCGAAGAAGTAGATCATGAAGTAGGTGATGATGGTGTCCCAGCCAATCGTGGTGAAGCTGAAGGCGGTTGCCGGCAGTTTCAACACCAACTCATCCCAGCCGCCGACACGGTATAGGCAGATTGGCAACAGGATGAACATCAGGCCCACGGTCTTGATCACGAACTGGACAATGTCGGTCAGGGTCAGGGACCACATGCCGCCGATCGCGGAGTAGATCACCACCACACCGCCGCCGACCAATACCGAGACCCAGAACGGCAGGTCGAACAGTACTTGCAGCACGGTGCCGATGGCCAGGATCGAGGTCACGCCGATCATCAGCGCATACGCCAGCATGATCGCCGCGCTCGCGGAGCGGGCCATCGGGTTGTAGCGTTTTTCCAGCACTTGGGTAACGGTGTAGATCTTCAATTTCAGCAGCGGTTTGGCGAGAAACAGGTTCAGCGCCACGATCCCGCAACCAAGGGCTGCGCAGAGCCAGAAACCGGAAATGCCATGGACGTAGCCCAGGCGTACGGTGCCGACGGTGGACGCGCCGCCCAGAACGGTGGCGGCCATGGTGCCCATGTACAGGCTCGGGCCGAGGTTTCGACCGGCGACCAAAAAGTCTTCGTTGGTCTTGGCCTTGCGCATGCCGTAGTAGCCGAGTATCAGCATCGCGGCGGCGTAGATGAGTACGACGAATAAATCCAAAGCCATGACGGCGTGTCTCCAATTGTTTTTTTTATGGTGAGGCTGAAATCAATCCCTGTGGGAACACCCATCCCTGTGGGAGCGCGGCTTGCCCGCGATGGGTGCGCCGCGGTCTATCAGGTAGACCGCGTCATCGTTCATCGCGGGCAAGCCRCGCTCCCACAGGTCATGCGTTTCCTCAGCGGTGGACCACACCCGGCAGTACGCAAAGCATTTCGTACAGCAGGTTGGCCGCCAGCAGCGAGGTGTTGCCGGTGGTGTCATAAGCGGGCGAGACTTCTACCAGATCGCAACCGACCAGGTCGAGGCCTTGGCAGCCGCGAACGATTTCAATCGCTTGAATGGTCGTCAGACCGCCGATTTCCGGGGTGCCGGTACCAGGCGCCCAGGCCGGATCGATGCCGTCGATGTCGAAACTCAGGTACACCGGACCGCCACCGACTTTCTCGCGAACTTCGGCCATCAACGGGGCCAGGGATTTGTGCCAGCACTCTTCGGCCTGAACCACACGGAAGCCCTGATTACGGCTCCAGTTGAAGTCGTCAGCGGTGTAGCCCTGAGCGCGCAGACCGATTTGCACCACGCGGTCACAATCCAGCAGGCCTTCTTCGACGGCGCGGCGGAAGGTGGTGCCGTGGGCGATTTTCTCGCCAAACATGTGATCGTTCACATCAGCGTGCGCATCGATGTGCACCAGGCCGATCTTGCCGTGCTTTTTATGAATGGCGCGCAGGATCGGCAGGGTAATGGTGTGGTCGCCGCCCAGGGTCAGGGGGATCACATCGTGTTCGAGGATCTTGTGGTAGGACTCTTCGATGATCCGTACTGCGTCCAGCAGGTTGAACGTGTTGATCGCCACGTCACCGATGTCGGCCACCGACAGAGAATCGAACGGAGCCGCGCCGGTCGCCATGTTGTATGGGCGGATCATCACCGATTCAGCGCGGATTTCGCGAGGTCCGAAACGGGTGCCGGGGCGCAGCGAGGTGCCGATGTCCAGTGGCACGCCAATGAAGGCAGCGTCCAGACCGGCAGCGGTATCCAGGTGGGGGAGTCGCATCATGGTGGCGATGCCGCCGAAGCGCGGCATTTCATTACCGCCCAGTGGTTGGTGAAGAATCTTGTCCACGGGTAGGGCCTCATCGTCGTTGTTTTATTTATGTCGGTTGCACAGGTCCGGACGGACACAGGCACCGTTAGGCGCCGATTCTGCGAAATGTAGTGGCCGGGAAGAATCGCTACGGACAAATACTTAGTTCAGATTTTTCTAAACTAATGGCTACGACGACGATAGACTCGCGGCTGATCGTTCCCACGCTCTGCGTGGGAATGCATCCCGTGACGCTCCGCGTCACATCCCCGGAGCGGACGCAGAGCGTCCGAGGCGGCATTCCCACGCAGAGCGTGGGAACGATCTTTGGAGAGTGCCCCATGGCCAACGCTTTACCCGACCTGAAACTATTGCGCATCTTCGTCAGCGTGGTCCGTCATCAAGGGTTCGCCAACGCCCAGCAAGAACTCAACCTCTCGACGTCGGCC
This sequence comes from Pseudomonas sp. P5_B2, assembly GCF_056400445.1. NCBI lineage: Bacteria > Pseudomonadati > Pseudomonadota > Gammaproteobacteria > Pseudomonadales > Pseudomonadaceae > Pseudomonas > Pseudomonas sp. P5_B2. The sequence continues at coordinate 8,554 of NZ_JBFULH010000078.1, forward strand.
ATCAGCACCTACATGAGCCAGCTCGAAGCGGCCCTCGGCCTGGTGCTCTGCCATCGCGGCCGTGGTGGTTTCAGCCTGACCAGCAAGGGCGAGCTGTTTCATCAGGAAACCCTGCGTCTATTGGGCGAGCTCGAAGGCTTCGAGCAATACGCGGCCGCGCTCAAGGGCGAGCTGCGCGGCACGCTGAACCTCGGTGTGATCGACTCAACCGTCAGCGACAAAGCCTTGCCCTTCGCCGAAGCCATCGGCGCCTACAGCCAGGAACACCCGGCCGTGCATTTGCATTTGTCGGTGATGAGCCCGTACGAACTGCAACTCGGCGTGCAGGACAATCGCCTGGACTTGGCCATCGGTGCGTTTTCCACGCGCATGAGTGGCCTGGTCTATATGCCGCTTTACCGCGAACAGCACTGGCTGTATTGCAGCAACCGTCATCCGCTGTTCACCGAGCGACGTATCCCCGAGCAAGTCATCACCCAGCAACGGATGGTTGGCCGGGGTTACTGGAGCCAGGCCGAACTGGCCCGTCACGGTTTCAAACACAGTGCGGCCACGGTGGAAAGTATGGAGGCACAGCTGATTCTGGTGCTGTCCGGTGCCTACATCGGTTACCTGCCGGAACACTACGCCCAGGCCTGGGCGGACAAGGGCGATTTGCGTGTGTTACTGCCGGCGACCTTTGGTTATCAGGCGCCGTTTTCGATGATCGTGCGCCGTGGCCGAAGTCGCGAACCGCTGATCCAGACCTTTCGCGATTTGCTCAAAGCACAACTGAATCAGGTTTGATCCATGTCCAGAATCCAGTGTCCCCGTTGCCTGCGTCCGCAAACCCATTGCTTGTGCCCACTGATCCCGAGCCTCGATAGCCGCACTCGGGTGTTGCTGTTGCAGCATCCGAGCGAAGTGAATCACGCACTGAACACGGCGCGGTTGGCCGCGTTGGGCTTGAACAATGCCGAGCTGATCGTCGGTGAGGTGTTCGAGGATTTGCCGGTGCTGTTGAATCAACCGGGGTATCAGGCACGGTTGTTGTTTCCGGGCGAAGATGCGCAACCGCTGCAAACATATGCAGCAACAGATGAGCCGCTGTTGCTGGTCGTCCCGGACGGCACCTGGCGCAAGGCACGCAAGATGCTGCACCTCAATCCATTGTTGGCGGGGTTGCCCAGGGTGACGCTGGCGGACGGCGGGGTGTCGCGCTATCGATTGCGCAAGGCACCGGGGCCGGGGGCGTTGTCGACGGTTGAGGCGATTGTGCAGGCGCTGCAAACGCTGGAAGCGCCGACTACGTTTGAGCCGTTGTTGAAACCATTCGAGGCGTTGATTGAAGGGCAGATTGCGGCGATGGGGCAGGAGACCTATTTTAAAAATCACGGGCAATGATCGTTCCCACGCTCCGCGTGGGAATGCCGCCCGGGACGCTCTGCGTCCCTATCATGCATGACGCAGAGCGTCACAGGATGCGTTCCCACGCGGAGCGTGGGAACGATCATTGGTTAGCGTTCGCGCATCGCCTCAGTTCGGGCTTTAAGCACCGGTTTGAGCAGGTAATCCAGCACGCTCTTCTCACCCGTGATGATGTCCACCGTGGCAACCATCCCTGGGATGATCAGCAACGGTTTCACATCCCCGCCCAAGTGGTTTTTATCCGTGCGAACCTGAATCAGGTAAAAGCTGTAGCCCTTGTCGTCGGTGATGGTGTCGGCACCGATCAGTTCGAGTTTGGCGCTCAACCCGCCATAAATCGTGTAGTCGTACGCACTGAACTTGACCATCGCTTTCTGACCCGGGTGCAGGAACGCCACGTCCTGCGGCCGTACCTTTGCCTCGATCAGCAAGTTGTCTTCCAGTGGCACGATTTCCACCATGTCGCTGCCGGGCTGCACCACGCCGCCGATGGTGTTGACCTTCAGCACTTTGATAATGCCGTGAACCGGCGACACCACTGTCGTGCGGGTCACTCGGTCATCAATGGCAATACTCGATGCGGTGATTTTCGACAGGTCGGTGCGTTTCTCATTCAGCTCTTTCGCCGCATCGGAGCGGAAGGATTGTTCCGACTCGTCGATCTTGCTTTTGATCTCGTTGATCGCCGCTTCCGCCCGGGGAATCGCCAGCGTCGTCGCATTCAGCGAGCCGCGAATCTCCACCGCGCTGCGTTTGAGGCGCAGGATTTCCACCGGTGACACCGCCCCGGTGCTCACCAGTGGCGCGGACATGTTCATTTCTTGCTGGAGCAGCGCCAGGCTGGAGCTGAACTGCCCCTGTTTGGAACGGAATTCCGCCAGCTCCTGGGTTTTTTGCCGAAGTTGTTCGCTCAATGTGCGCTGCTCGCTGGCGAGCCGACGTTGCCGTTGTTCATACAGTGAGCGCTCGTCCTCGGCCACTTGCGGTGCCTTGGCGATCACTTCATCTGACAGCTTGAACGGGCGTCCCTCCGCTTCGGCCGACAGCCGTTCAACCTGCGCCGTCAGTGCATAACGATCCACTTCGCTCTCGCCCTTGTTCGACAGAAAACGCGTGTCATCCAGGCGCAGCAATGTATCGCCCTTGTTCACCATTTGCCCTTCTCGAACGAAGATCTCGGTGACGATGCCACCCTCCAGATTTTGGATCACCTGGACCTTGCTCGACGGAATGGCCTTGCCTTCGCCCATGGTGACTTCTTGAAGTACCGCGAACTTGGCCCACACCACCGCGCTGATAATCAGTCCCGCCGCCAACCACACGGTGATCCGCGACCAGCGGGGGGAATCCTGCAACGAGGCGCCGGCGGTTTCTGGCATGAATTCACTCTCGKCAGTTTTGCCGAAACTGCCGAAGTAGCCCCGGTCCTTTGGTGTGTCCGATGATGAACGGGCCATGGGGCGCTCCTAGACAGCCGCAGAGCCGACACGGCCCTTGCGCAGTGCATCGATGACCGCTTCCTTCGGACCGTCGGCGACGATCCGTCCGTTATCCAGCACCACCAATCGATCCACCAGGCTGAGCATCGAGGTGCGGTGAGTGACCAGCAGCAGGGTTTTGCCCTGGACCCACGTGTGGAGTTTTTGCCGAAGAACGTCTTCGCTGCTGTTGTCCATGGCGCTGGTCGGTTCGTCGAGCAGCAGGATCGGTGGGTCGAGCAACAAGGCCCGCGCCAGCAACACCGCCTGGCGTTGCCCGCCGGACAGCAATTGCCCGCGCTCACCTACCGGCCGATCGAAGCCCTGAGGGTGCTGGCGCGCCAGTTCGGTGACGCCGGTCAGTTCGGCGACTTCGAGCATCCGTGAATCGCTGATGTAGCGGGCGCCCAGGGTCAGGTTGTCGCGCAAGCTGCCAGCCAGCAGCGGCAGGTCATGGGCGACGTAACCGATTTGTTGTCGCAGGTCCGCGACATCCAGCTGCCGCAGGTCCAGACCGTCGAGCAGCAGCTGACCTTCTTCCGGTGCGTAGAACCCCATCACCAGTCGCGCCAGGGTACTTTTGCCTGAACCACTGCGACCGATGATGCCGATACGTTCGCCTGGCTTCATGCTGAAACTGACGCTGGCCAATGCCGGCGCATTCTGGCCGTTGTAGTGGAAGGTCACGCCGCTGACTTCGAGAGCGCCTTGCAGTTGTGTGCGCTCCAAAGGACGCTGTTTCGCGTCGCGCTCCTGCGGTAGACCCATCAGCGCATCGGTGCTTTTCATGGTCAGCTGCGCTTGCTGGTAGCGGGTGATCAAACCGGCAATCTGTCCCAGTGGCGCGAGTACACGGCTACCGAGCATGTAAGTCGCCACCAGCGCCCCCACGCTGAGGTTGCCGGCGATGATGCTGTAGACCCCGGCGACGATGGTCGCCATACCCGAAAATTGCTGGATGAATAAGGTGCCGTTGGTGGCTACCGCCGAGAGGTTGCGCGCGTGGCTGTCGAGGCGGGTGAGCGCGCCGTGGGTGCTTTCCCATTTGTGCTGGCGCTCGCTCTCGGCGCTGCAGGCCTTGAGGGTTTCCAGGCCACCGAGGGTTTCGATCAGCAAGGCTTGGCGTTCGGCACCCAGGCTCAGGCTTTTTTGCACGGTGTCGCGCAGGCGCACCTGGATCACCATCGCGAAGATGATCGTGATCGGAAATGCCAGTAATGGGATCACCACCAGCCAGCCGCCGAGTAAGCCGATCACCACCAACATCAACACGGCGAAGGGCAGGTCGATCAGGCTGGTCAAGGTGACGGCGGTGAGAAATTCCCGCAGGCCCTGGAAGTCATGAATGCTCTGGGCAAAGCCGCCGATGGTCGCGGGGCGGGCTTTCATCGACATACCGGTGATGCGCTCGAACAAGGTCGCCGACAGGATCACGTCGGTTTTTTTCCCGGCGGTGTCCAGCAAATGCGCACGCACGACCCGCAGCACCAGTTCGAAACCGGTGCCGATCAGCAAGCCGATCGACAACACCCACAAGGTCGAGGTCGCCTGGTTTGGCACTACTCGGTCGTAGGTCTGCATCACGAACAGCGGCACCATCAACCCGAGCAGGTTGATCAAAAAGCTCGCCAGAATCGCATCGCTGTACAGCCACTTCGACAGTTTCAGCGTGTCGCGAAACCACGCTTCCACCCGCGGCACCAAGGGCGAGCGCAAGTCTTCGAGTTCATGGCGTGGCCGGGCAAACAAGGCCTGGCCACTGTAATTTTCGGCCAGCTCATCCAGGCTGACCCATTGTTCACCACCGTCGGCTTCGCTGGGCAGAATCAGTACCTGACCATTATCGCCAAAGCGTCGCAGGATGGCCGTTCGGCCGTGGTTGAGGATTAACATCACAGGCAGGTTGAGGGCCGAAATATCCCCCAGTTCACGGCGCAGCACTCGCGCCTGCAAGCTGGCCCGGGCCGCTGCACGCGGCAGCAAGTCCAGGCTCAAGCGTTGTTTGTTCAGGGGCAGCCCTGCACTCAGGCTGGCGCGACTGACCGTCGCACCGTGGAGTTTGCATAGGATCAACAGACCGTCCAGAAGGGGGTCATCGAAGCTGAGGCGCGGATCGACACCGGTGTTGCCGGATTCCATGCTGGTCACGTTGATCGCTCCAGTGAGCTACTTCAATTCAGGCAAACGGGCTTCGTTCGTCACTTCGGAGGCGGCGATGGCATCGGCGGGCAACACAACCCGTTGCTTGCTCAGCAACTCACCCATACCGGCCAGCACGCGGTACATGGAGTATTCCTCGGTGTAGCGCACCTCGGTGTAGCGGCGGTTGGCGTTGTAGAGCTCGTTTTCACTGTCGAGCAAGTCGAGCAGTGACCGCTGACCCAGACCGAACTGGTCCTGATACGCAATGCGCACGCGTTTGCTGGTTTCAGCGTATTCGCGCGCGGTAGGGGTTTGTTTCTTCGCATTGACCATGGCGTTCCAGGCCAGGTTCATGTTCTCGTTGAGCTGGCGCAGGGCGTTGTTGCGGATGTCCATCGATTGATTGATCAGGTGCGCATCGGATGCCAGGCGCGCCTTGTCACTGCCACCGCGGAACAGGTTGTAGTTCAACACCACACCCACGCGCCACTCGTTGTCATGACCTTCATCGCCCTGCACGTTGTTGTTCGCGCCCACCGCGGCTTCGGCGTCGAAGCGCGGGTAGAACGGCGATTTTGCAACTTCGTACTGGCTCTCGGCTGATTGCACGTCAGCCTGGGCGGATTTCAGGTACGGGTTGTTGGCCACCATGCTTTGCTGGGCTTCCGGCAGAGTGGCGGGCAGTTCACCGCGGGTCGATGGCGGTGTTTCAAGCTCATCGGGCAGACGCCCTACGACGCTGAAAAAGTTCGACTCGGCGTCCGTCAGGTTGACTTCAGCGGTGTCGAGGTTGTTCTGCGCCAGTGCCCGGCGTGCGCTGGATTGATCGGAGTCGGCGTTGCTGCCGACGCCACGCTGAGTACGCAGGCCGATCTGGTCGTTGACGCGCAAGTGGGCTTGCAGGTTGTTTTTAGCCAGATTCACCAGTTCTCGGTGCTTGAGCACTTCGAGGTACACCTCGATGGTGCGCAGGGCCAGGTCCTGGGCGGTGCCTTGTGCGTAATAGGCCCGGGAGTTGACCACGTCTTTGGTGCGTGCAACTTCGTTCGAGGTGTTGAAACCGTCGAACAGCATTTGCCGCAAGCGCAATTCCGACTGGGTGTAATTCATGGTTTCGGTGTTGTGATTGCCRAATTCCCGGGTGTTGGTGTTATCGCTACGCGCTCGCCCGTAGGCGCCAGTCAGATCAACTGATGGATAAAAGCCCCCTTTGGCAACTTTCACCTGTTCATCCGCGGACAGGCGCGAATCCACGCGTGAGGCCAGTTCCGGAT
>NZ_JBFULH010000079.1:0-14754 GCF_056400445.1 Pseudomonas sp. P5_B2
GAAATATCCCGGCTGTTCTCGAACAGCTTGAGTTTGCGCACCTTGACCCCGTCCTTTTGCTGACGGTAATCCAGCGCATAGTTGGTGGCGTAGTGTTCGTGTCCGGTTGTAAGGATTTCCTGATCCGGGCGCACATGAATGCCGCCGTAGATCAGCGACAAGCCTTCGGTGGTGCTGCCGGTGAGGGCGATTTGTTCAGGCTTGGCGTTGAGATATCGTCCGGCCCAGACACGCACTTCCTGCTCACGTTTTTCTGTTTCACCGAGATCCCAGTCCATAGCCCGGCCAGGGTTGCGGTCGAGGTTGGCGCGGTGCCGTTCAATGGCCTCGCGTACCGGTTTTGGGTGCGAGGTCACCAGAAAATTGGCGAAGTGCAAATAGTCCGGATCCTGATCGAACAGTTGGCGCAGTTGCGCCCATTTGTCCTTCGGCAAAGGCTGCGCAGTGGCAGCCCGTGCAGGCAGCATCACAGCGCTGCTCAGGGGCAGGCCGGCGGCGAGAATACCGGCCTGCTTGAGGAATGAACGACGGTTGGTCATCAGCAAGGTTCGCTTGTGCAAAGAGGAAATCAGTTTTTCGCCACCGGCCGGGAAGATTTCTGCACCTGATCCCAGACCCGCAGGAAATTGCCGCCCCACAGCTTCGCGATATCGGCCTCGCTGTAGCCGCGACTGAGCAGCTCGGCCGTGACGTTGCGGGCTTCGCTGACATCCTTCCAGCCCTCGACGCCGCCGCCGTCGTTGAAATCGGAGCTGATGCCGACGTGGTCGATGCCGATTTTCTTCACCGCGTAATCAATCGCGTCGCCGTAGTCCTTGAGCGTGGCTTTCGGTTCTTCGTCGACAATCGCGTAGAGCTGGCTGGCGTACTCGCCGAAACGTTGCTCGGACCAGACGGTGATCACCGGGTCGCCGGGCATCAACGCCATTTCCAGGCCTTGCAACGGTTGCAGGTCGAAGCGGGCGCGCAGGGCGTTGAGTTTGTCTTGGGTGGTTTGGCTCAAGGGGCGGATGTAGGTCGGGAAGCCGACAATCTGCACCACGCCGCCGCTGTTCTTGATCAGCTGCATTTCCGGGTCACTGAGGTTGCGCGGGATGTCCACCAGCGCACGTGGCGCCGAGTGTGAAGCGACCATCGGCGTGCGGCTCAGCTGGGCGACTTGCTCCAGCGCCTTGGTCGACATCTGCGAGACATCGATGATCACGCCGAGGTCATTCAGACGATGCACCGCTAGTTTACCGATGTCCGACAGGCCGCCGAGGGCATCGCGCGAATCATTGAAGAACGGCAGTGGACGCGATGAGTCAGCCCACGCGTTGTTGCCCACGTAGCTGAAGCCGAACATGCGCATACCCCGTGCGGCCCATGTGTCCAGTGCGTTCAGGTCGTTGCCCAAGGGATAGGCGTTGAGCATGCTGATGAATACCGCGAACTTGCCTTCGCCGTGCAACCGGCGGAAATCGTCCGGGGTGTAGGCGATGGCGACTTGATTGGGGAAGTCGCGGACCATGGCGCTGATGATTTTGTAGCGGGTTTCTTGCTCGAACCGGGCTTCGTCGATGAAACCTTCGGTAGGGCGATGCGGGGCGTTGGCGCCGTTCCAGATTTCTGGCCAGCCGAAGATGGTCAGGGCCGCGCCGGACAGGCGTCCGCGACCGGTCTTGACCAGGTCGAACTGGCCGCTACCATCCTTGTCGGCTTCATTGCCGGCGGTCCCGAAGTCCAGCGGCACGGTGACGTGACTGTCGAACGAGAGGATGCGAGTTTGCAGTTCATCGGCCTGTTGCATCACCTTGACCGGGTAACCGGGGTTGTCATTGAACCAGTGATCCCAGACCGCGTAGCCAGCACCGGCGCTGATCGCCAGCGCGAGGGGCACGCCGAGGTAAAGCGCCTTTTTTGAACGTGGTTTTGTCATGTTCATCTCAGTCAGGTTCGTTGCCCCCGAGTGGGCGTGGGGGCTTTGCTATCTGGGAGAAACGAGTCATTGAGATAGAAATTTAGTGGGGCTGACGGCCTCATCGCGAGCAGGCTCGCTCCCACAGGTGATCTGCGGTGTTCACACAATCCTTGTGGGAGCCAGCCTGCTGGCGATGCTTTGATCGTTCCCACGCTCTGCGCGGCAATGCACCCCGGGACGCTCCGCGTCCCTTCTAGAGCCGAACGCGGAGCGTCCGTTGAGGCATTCCCACGCGGAGCGTGGGAACGATCGTTGGGGCCGCAATACTCTTAAATTTTCGGAGGGGGTGAACGTTCTAGCTTGGATAAAGCCTGCTTCAAGGCTGACACAGGTAGGGCAATGACGATTTCTCGACGAGGGTTCATGGCAGGCCTGGCGCTGACCGGTGCCGCCGTGCCTGCGGCTTTTTATGGGCATCGTGAATGGACGAAGCCGGACCCGACGATTACTCCCGGCGAAGCTTCATTTGATGTGGCGGATGTCGCCGGCCAACGGCTGGCGGACACGCTGCGCGGCGTCTGGCAGATTCGTTTTGAGGGGCTAGACGCCGGTATTGAAGGTTTGCCGCGCGACGGTCTGGAGCTGTTTCTGGACGTCGGCCACAAAGGGCGCGGACTGATCGGCTTTCTCGACACCGCCGAGCGTTTGCGTTCCAGCGAAACACCGCGCTATCGAGTGCTTGGCGATCTGGCCGAGGCAAAGGCGGCGCAATTGAGCTGGCGGCTGGTCGATGCCAACTCGGCGGAAGGCACCGCCGATTACGAATTCAGCATGGCGCTGGACGAAGTCTGGGCCGGTTTCGGCAATGCCGGCAGCGGCACGCTCAGCGGTCGGGTGTTGAACCTCGATCGTCCGCTGATGATGACTGCGCAGGACAATCGCTTTATCGCTGTCAAACGGGTATTCCCCGAAGCCCGCGAGCGTGCCGGGCTTGACGCGCCGCTGCTGGCCTGGCTGACTTCACCCGAGCATCGACTGTTTCACCAGCTCTGGCATGCCACTCGGGACAAATGGCACACCTTGGCCGAAGACAAGCGCAATGCCCTGCGCGGCCTCGGCTGGCAGCCCGGCCCACGCGATATGGAGCGCGATGCCCGTGGTGCACACAAGGATCGCAACGGCTCGGGCGTGGACTTTTTTTTCATGCACCGGCACATGCTTGGCACGGCGCGGTCGATGCAGGACTTGCCGTCATGGCCACACTTCCCTTTGCCTCAACCCGAATTGGCCCGTGATCGTGTCGGCTTTGCCCACTACTTTGACAACCACGACGGCACCGCACTGCCGCCGACGTGGTTGGCCGACGACGATGCCGAATACTCGAAATGGGTCAGCGATATAAAGACCGCCGAGACCTACCACAGTAATTTCCAGGTCTGGGAGTCTCGCTACCGCGACCCGCGTTATCTGGCGAAGTTGACTCTGGGACAGTTCGGCTCAGAGGTTGAATTGGGCCTGCACGACTGGCTGCACATGCGCTGGGCCTCGGTACCACGGGATCCATCCAATGGCCAGCCGGTGCCGTTCGCCCGGGATCCGGCGGACTTCTCCACACGCTGGTTTGCGCCGGAAAACGACTTCCTTGGCGATCCGTTTTCATCCCACGTGAACCCGGTGTTCTGGCATTTCCACGGCTGGATCGATGATCGGCTGGACGACTGGTTTCGCGCGCATGACCGTTTTCATCCGGGGGAGGTGAGTCGACTGGAGGTTAACGGCGTGCCGTGGTTTTCGCCGGGGCGTTGGGTGGAAGTCGCTGATCCGTGGTTGGGGCCGAGCACTCATGGTTGCAGCACCACCCCGGGGTTGCAGGCGGGAAAGTCAGTAGAGATGGACCCGGAAACCATGAAGCTGGCGTTGCGGATAACGTTTGGCGAGGACGAGAAGAAGCTGGCGGATTTGTTTCGCAAGGTGCCGCAGCGACCGTGGTATGCGCGCCATTTGAAGGCTAAGCCTCTTACTACATGATTGTTCCCACGCTCCGCGTGGGAATACAGCCCGGGACGCTCTGCGTCCCTCCAAGAGCCGAACGCAGAGCGTCCGTTGAGGCATTCCCACGCGGAGCGTGGGAACGATCATCACAAAACCTACCACCCCCCACCCAATGCCTTGTACAACGCGATACTGGCCTGCAACCGCGACAACCGCAGCTGCACATTCAGATCCTGCGCCGCATATAGCGTGCGTTGCGTCTCCAGCACCGTCAGCAAATCCTCGGCCCCAGCCTGGTAGCGGCTCTGAGCGATATCGAACGCGGTCTGCGCCTGCTTCAGCTCTTCACCTTGCCATTGCCGCTGTTCATCCAGCCCGCGAATGCTGTTCAACGCTTTTTCGACGTCGGCGAATCCGTTGATGATCGCGCTGCGATACGATTCCAGCAGCTCTTCCTGACGGGCCGTGGCCTTGTCGCGCTCGGCGCCGAGGCGACCATTATTGAAAATCGGTGCGACCAGACCTGCGGTCAGGTTGTAAAACGGGTTGCGCAACATATCGGCGGCGCGGTCGGCGCCCGAGCCGATTTCAGCGCTCAAGGTCACGGTCGGCAGCATCGCGGCGCGGGCCACGGTGACATTCGCCTGTGCCGCCTCCAGTTGCGCTTCGGCACGGGCAATGTCCGGGCGACGTTGGATCAGTTCACTGGGCACGCCAGCGTCAATGGTCGGCCATGACAGTTGATCGAAATGTTCCAGGCTCACCGGCAATTGCTGCACCGGCAGGCCGAGCAGGGCCGCCAGGCTGATCGAAGCATCCTGAGCCTGTTGCTGCACCAGCGGCAGTTGCCGTTGTTGCGCCGCGACCAGGCTTTTTTGCTGGGCCAGTTCCAGCGCGGTTGCCGAGCCTGAGTCGAATCGGGTCTGCACCAGCTTCAACACGTTCTGCGCATTCGTCAGGTTCAACTCGGCAATGCGGCTCTGTTCGCGCAGCGACAAGGTTTGTGCGTATCCGCTGGCAACGCTGCTGAGCAGGGTCAATTCCACTGTAGCCTGATCGTATTGGCTGGCCTGCAAGGCAAACTGTGCGCTGTCGCGGAACGCGCGCTGGCCGCCCCAGAAATCGATTTCGTAGCTGGCGCTGAGGTTGGCGTTGAAGTAATCCACGGCGCTGTTGTCGCTGTCGGCATCGAGTTGGCTATAGCCATTGCCGCGCAGCAGTTTTTGCCGGTTGGCATTCAACCCCGCTGTGACTGTCGGCAGCTGCGAACCGCCGGCCACCACGGTTTCCGCCTGCGCCTGACGCACCCGGGCGATGGCGGCGGCGAGATCGAAACTGCCGACACGTGCCTGTTCGATCAGTTGATCCAGCTGCGGGCTGCCGAACTGCCTCCACCATTGCTGGTTGCTACGGGTCGTGCCTTCATCGTGCGGTGATTGCCACGCGGCGGGCGGTTGGAGGCCGCTGTCCGGGCGCTGGGCGGGAGTGCCGCAAGCACCGAGCAACAGGCAGAGCGTCAACAGACTGAGTGGCGGCTTCATGGAAAGATTATTCACTGGTAAGGGCCGTGACCGGGTCGAGTCGGGCAGCTTTGCGGGCCGGCATGAAGCCGAAGACAACACCGGTGACCAGGGCGCAGCCGAAGGCGCCGAGCACCGCTATCAAGGAGAACGCGACAGCAACTTCGCTGAGAATCAGCACGCCGCCGACCATCAGCGCGAGGGCGATCCCGGCCAGCCCGCCGACCAGCGAGAGCATCACTGCTTCGGTCAGAAACTGCCGCAGGATGTCGCGTTGCCGGGCACCGGTTGCCATGCGGATACCGATCTCGCGGGTGCGTTCGCGCACCGTCATCAGCATGATGTTCATCACGCCAATCCCGCCGACCAGCAGCGAAATCGCGGCAATCGAACCGAGCATCAGTGACAGGGTGTTTTGCGTGCGCGCTTCGGCCTGGATCATTGCGGCGTTGTTGGTCAATTCGAAATCCTTCTTGCCGTTGTGAAGGCGCAGCATCAGTTGCTCGATGGCTTTTTCGGTCTCTTTGACCTTGCGCGCATCGGCGGCGGCGATGGCGATGTATTCGGGGTTATGGGTGCCGAACAACCGGACGCTGGCGGCGGAATAAGGGATGGCGATGCGGTCGTCGCTGTCCGAGTCGCCGGAGCTGGCGCCTTTTTCCGCGAGCACGCCGACCACCTGGAACGGCACGTTTTCGATCAGAATGTATTGGCCGATGGGGTTGGCCACGTCCTTGAGCAATTTGGTCCGCACCTTGTGCCCAATCACCGCGACCGCCGCGGCGTTTTGTTCATCGGCCTCGGTGAAGTAGCTGCCTTCGACCACCGGCCAATTGAAGATCGCCGGAAAATTGGTGTCGTTGCCACCGACGTAACTCAAGTGGTCGAGGTTACCGAAGCGCACCCCGGCTTCCTGGCCATTGACCGGCATGATCCGCATCACCTGCGGCAGGCTGGCCACCGCCGCCACGTCATCGAGGGTGACGATGCCCAGCGCTGTACGCGGGTTGGGTGCCGAGCCGCTGAGGTAAATGATGTTTGAGCCGAAGGCGCCCATCTGCGCCATGACTTGCCGTTTGCTGCCTTCACCCACTGCGAGCATGACCACCACCGACGCCACGCCGATGATGATCCCCAGCAGCGTCAGCGCAGTGCGGAAGCGGTTGATCCACATCACTCGCCACGCCGCTTGCACCGCATCGACCAGTTCGCCTTTCCACGCCCCGGTGGCTTCGGCGCCTTCGCTCAGGCGTTTGCGCAAGTCCACGGCTTGCAACGCGCCGGGATTGGCTGAGGCCTGCACCTGCGGGTTGTCGCGAGCGCTGTCGCTGATGATCAGGCCATCGCGAATTTCGATGATGCGTTTGGCCCGGGCCGCCACTTCACGATCGTGGGTGATCAGGATCACCACGTGGCCCTGGCTCGCCAGCTCATCGAGCAAGGTCATGACCTCGGCGCCGCTGTGGCTGTCGAGGGCGCCGGTGGGTTCGTCGGCGAGGATGATATGCCCGCCGTTCATCAAGGCGCGGGCGATGGAGACGCGTTGCTGCTGGCCGCCAGAGAGTTGATGTGGACGATTACCGGTGCGAGAGGCCAGGCCGAGGCGGTCGAGGAGGGCGGCGGCGCGGGCGTGGCGTTCGGCTGCTGGAGTACCTGCGTAGATGGCCGGCATCTCGACGTTTTCCTGGGCCGAGCCGGACGGAATCAGGTGATAGCCCTGAAACACAAAACCAAAGGCTTCGCGGCGCAGCCAGGCCAGTTCGTCACTGTCGAGACCAGCGACGTTTTCCCCGGCGAAACGGTATTCGCCCGAAGTGGGGCGGTCGAGGCAGCCGAGGATGTTCATCAGCGTCGACTTGCCGGACCCGGATGCGCCGACAATCGCCACGAACTCCCCGGCATGGATGGACAAGTCGATGCCGCGCAGCACATGCACTTCGGGAGAGTCGCCGCCGCCGTAGGCTTTGCGGATGTCTTGCAGGTCGATCAGGGGCGTCTGCATTCAGCCGCCACTCCCTTCGGCCGGGCCGATCAGCAAGTGATCGCCTTCCTGCAAGCCATCGAGGATCTGCACCCGCAGGCGATCACTGATACCGGTGCGAACTTCGCGCTGCTCGATGCTGCCGTTCTTGGCCACGACGTGCGCGGTCTGGTTGCCCGGTTCCACGCCGCTTTGCAGCGCGGCAATGGGCGCGGTGAGTACATTTTTGGCCTGGTCGGACACGAAAAACACCTGTGTCGTCATTTCTGCCATGAGCGCGTTGTCGGCGTTCTCGACGTCGAGCAACACGGTGTACAGCACCACGCGCGCGCTGCCGCTTTTGCTCGAACTGGCCGGGCTGCCGCCGCCCTGACTGGTCTGGTCCAGTGGCTTGGGCGGTACGGGCAGAATCTGCCGTACGGTGCTGCTCCAGCGACGATTGCCACCGCTGAGGGTGGTGAACCAGGCGTTCATGCCGGGTTTGACGTGRCCGATGTCGGCTTCGGAAACCTCGGCCCAGACCGTCATCGGCGACAGCTTGGCGATGCGCAGAATCAGCGGAGTTTGCTGCTGGGCATTGAGCGTCTGGCCTTCGCGGGCATCGAGGGCGACCACGGTGCCGGACATCGGTGCGTAAATGCGGGTGTAGCCCAGTTCGGCCTGATCGCTGCGCAGGCTGGCTTCGGCCTGACGGATCTGCGCCTGGAACATGTCGATGCGGGCCTGGGTGGCGCGCAGTTCGGCCTGAGCAGTTTGCACATCTTCTTCGCGGGTGGCGCCGCCGGCCTTGAGGTTCTGTTGGCGCTGGTATTTCTGCCGGGCGAGTTCGTGCAGCGCCCGTTGCTCCTGGAGCTGCGCCTTGAGGTTTTCGATGGAGAAGCGCCCGGCGTCGAGTTTGGCCTGTTGCGTGGACGGGTCGATTTCCACCAGCAACTGACCTTCCTGGACCACGTCGCCGACCTCCACATGAATCTTGTGGATCTGCCCGGACGCCTGAGCGCCGACATCGACATAACGCCGAGGTTGCAGCGTGCCCAACGCGGTGACGCTGCTTTCGATGTCGCCACGGCTGACGGGCACGGTGGCGAATGTGTCGCGACCAGGCGGGATGATCTGCCAGGTGGCGACGGCGATAACGGGGATCAGGCTAAGTGCTACAAGCAGGGCGCGTCGGGTGTGTCGGGGACGTTTCATGCAGGGTTCCGGCCAATGGATATCGGCCCGTCGTTCAACCAGCGCGCAGACAATGGCGACGGCCGAACGCTGTCGGGGAAGGTGACAGAGACGGGGAGCTGTCCTGTAAACGAGGAGGGGGACGAGGAATTTAGGTCCCGACACATAGGGTTACACCTGTAGCTATTTATCGAGTAAGGCAAACCAATACTTTAAATCTACATGAGAATTACTATAAATTACGCGTCTCGAACTGCCACTATCGTGCCACTGCCTATTTCGGCGGTCGACGAGGGGGCTCAAGGACAGAAACCGTATCCGTGCGGCCGGGAGTCATGTTGGAAAACTACTATCGCGAGCTGGTGTGTTTCCTGAACGCCAAGCTAGGCAACCGCCAGGTGGCCGAAGATGTGGTGCATGATGCCTACGTGCGGGTACTGGAGCGTTCCAGCGACACCCCCATCGAGCAACCCCGGGCGTTTCTGTATCGCACCGCACTCAACCTGGTGATCGACGACCATCGGCGCAATGCCCTGCGTCAGGTCGAATCGCTGGAAGTGCTCGACACCGAAGAACGCTACTTCACGCCATCTCCGCACAATTGCCTCGATCACGGCCAGCGCCTGCAAATGCTCCAGCGTGCCCTGGCGGAATTGTCACCCCTGTGTCGCGACAGTTTTCTGCTGCGCAAGATCGAGGGGCTGTCGCATCCGGAAATTGCCGAACACCTGGGCATTTCCCGGGCACTGGTGGAGAAGCACATCGTCAATGCAATGAAGCATTGCCGGGTGCGGATGCGTCAGTGGGACGCCCATTGATCACTGCTCATTAAATTTTATTTCACTGTCCTCGTTCCTACTCAACAGACGACCTGCTGACCTGCCAAGACTGGTCTGGTCACTTAGGCTTATTCCCCGCGGTTGAGGGGTTCATCCAGAGGACACTGGAAATGACACAGGCAATTGCATCGCCCATCGTTCACGACCTGATTGGCGTCGGTTTCGGCCCTTCGAACCTGGCGCTGGCCATTGCTCTGCAAGAGCGTGGGCCGAGCCAAGGCGAGCTGGATGTTCTGTTTCTCGACAAGCAGGCGGACTATCGCTGGCACGGCAACACCCTGGTGACCCAGAGCGAATTGCAGATCTCCTTCCTCAAGGACCTGGTGACGCTGCGCAATCCGACCAGCCCGTATTCCTTCGTCAATTACCTCAAGCATCACGGTCGTTTGGTGGACTTCATCAACCTCGGCACCTTCTATCCGTGCCGCATGGAATACAACGACTACCTGCGCTGGGTCGCCGCGCAATTTGAAACGCAGAGCCGTTACGGCGAAGAAGTGCTGACCATCGAGCCGGTGCTGCACAGCCAGCAAGTCGAAGCGTTGCGGGTGATCTCGCGCGATGCCCAGGGTCAGCAGCATGTTCGCACCACTCGTTCAGTGGTGGTCAGCGCCGGCGGGACACCGCGCATTCCGCCAGCGTTCAAGTCGCTCAAGGATGACAACCGAGTGTTTCACCACTCGCAGTATCTGGCGAAAATGGCCAAACAACCGTGCGTGAACAACCAGCCGATGAGCATTGCCATCATCGGTGGCGGGCAGAGCGCTGCGGAAGCGTTCATCGACTTGAACGACAGCTTCCCGTCGGTGCAAGTCGACATGATCCTGCGCGGTTCGGCACTGAAACCGGCGGATGACAGCCCGTTCGTCAACGRAGTGTTCTCGCCGGAGTTCACCGACCTGGTGTTCCAGCAAGCCCACAGCGAGCGCGAACGCCTGGTCAACGAGTACCACAACACCAACTATTCGGTAGTGGACATTGACCTGATCGAACGCATCTACGGCATCTTCTATCGCCAGAAAGTCTCGGGCATCGCTCGGCATGCGTTCCGCACCTTGACCACGGTTGAAAAAGCCACCGCCACCGAGGGCGGGATCGAGCTGGCGGTGCGCAACAATGCCACGGGTGAAGTCACGGTTCGTCRTTACGACGCCGTGGTCCTGGCCACCGGTTATGAGCGGCAGATGCACCGCAAATTGCTGGCGCCGATGGAACAGTACCTGGGAGATTTTGAAGTTGATCGCAACTACAAGCTGATCACTGATGAACGCTGCAAGGCCGGCATCTATATGCAGGGCTTCTGCCAGGCAAGCCATGGGTTGAGCGACACCTTATTGTCGATCCTGCCGATTCGGGCGGATGAGATAGCGGGTTCGTTGTATGAACATGGCAAACACCGTGGGCATGGCCGGTCGGTAGTGGACTTATTGTTAGCCACTGCCAGCTGAGAATTTCGGCACCGGCGAGGCCGCCATCGTCGGAACGCGGCGTTCCGACGATGAGGCCTTCAAGAGCAGCATAATTCTTGAGTTCCGCCCCCTTCCTGAAGATCCCCGCATTTCCCCCATCCTTCGTCCTTTTTTCGACTTCTCAGCAAAAATCGCGACGTAAGACCGACGCCAACCGAGCCTGATCCGCACGCTGGATCGACAGCCGCTTGGCTGGCTGTTGAAGCCGCTCGTTATTTTAGGAAATTTCCGCGAAAACCTGCGACGTTTCCTAACGAGGCGGGCGCTCGATTAGCGGCAACTCGATCCCCCTCCCGCCATCGCCGAGACAATCACCATGCCCTTCCTGCCGCTCCGTGTTTTAGTGCTTGAAGATCACGCCTTCCAGCGTTCAGTCGCGGTCAAGATGCTGCAAGCGCTGGGCTGCGGCGAGGTCTTTCAGGCTAGCGACGGAGCCAGGGCGTTGGCAGTTTTGCAAGCGGTCGGTGCGGTTGATATTGCCCTGTGCGACTTGCAGATGGAGGGCATGGATGGCCTGGATTTTTTGCAGCGCGTAGGTGCAACAGGGCAGGTCAAAGCGTTCATCATCAGCAGTTCACTGTCCGGCGATCTACGTCCAAAATTCAACCTGCGCACCACGCAAGTCTGTGGCGTGGAAGTGCTTTGTCGTGGGATGTGGATGATGGGGTGCCGGTTGTCGATCGATGACTTTGGTACAGGGTTTTCCTCGCTGCAACGCCTGTGTCAGTTGCCGTTTAACGAGATCAAGCTTGATGGCGAGTTCGTCCGCACATTGGAACATGAGCCGCGATGTCGGGCGGTGATCAGCAGCACCTTGGAACTGGGTGAATCGTTGGGCATGTCGGTGGTGATCGAAGGCATCGAAACCGATGCTCAACGCCAGCAACTGTTGGCTCTTGGGTGCCCCGTGGGACAGGGCTACTGGTATGCGAGGCCGATGAGTGGCGAGGGGTTTTTGCGCTGGCTGAGACAGCGCGACGAATCACAGATCCGGCCATGAGCCCTCGATAATTTCGGAAAAGGTAATGAATTTTTAGGAAAAATCCTACATCAACCGTTCCGAGGCTTCCGTAGCCTTACGCCCCACATTGATACCCAGCGGACCTCACTTTGACGAACAAAGCTTTACGAATCCTGATTGCCGATGATCAACACTTTCACAGGATGAAGGTCGAGCGCCTGTTCAACCATTTGGGTTACTACCGCGTGGCACCGGTTCAAAACCTTGAAGAACTGTTGACCCTGATCGAGTACGGTTGCGAACCCTTTGACCTGGTGCTCATCAATGCTTCCCTAGCCGCTGGATCATTGGACCTGCACGTGTTCTTCCTCGACAACTGCCAGGTGCGTCATACCCTGATTTTCAATGACCAGCCTGCGCAATTGGCGCCGATACCATTCTGCGTAAAACAGACGATTCATGTGAGTCCACAGGCGCTACCTGACCTGGTGTGCATCCAGCACCTGATGTCGAGCATCGATCCGTCGATGCCAACACGTCATCGCCTGTCGGTGCAATACCCGCAAACAGTGGGTTGATTCGAGGCGCCCGTTCGTCGGAACTGTCATTTCTGACAGGTACATTTAACCACCCGGTCATGCAAAAGTTTCCATGCCGCTGCTGTGTCTATTCCGGTCCTTTCCGGCGCGCAGTCTGGCCTCATCGTCGATCATTTGCACAGGGAGTTTCCATGAAGTCAGTGCTGATTGTGGACGATCATCCGGTAGTTCGCGCCGCAGTCAAACTGGTACTTGAGCGGGAAGGTTTCAAACTGATTCATGAAGCCTCCAGCGTCGGTGAGGCGTTGGTGATACTCCGTGAGCAAAACGTTCATCTGGTGATTCTTGACCTGGTGATGCCCGGCGGTAACGGGCTGGATGTGCTGGAGCGAATCAAAGTCAGCAACTTGTCGTGTGTGGTGCTGGTATTCACATCTCTTGACCCGCTGTTTTTCCAGGAGCGTTGCATGCGCGCCGGGGCCTTGGCCTATGTCGGCAAGACCAACGACCTCAGTCAGTTGCACAAGGCGATACACGCGTTGATGGCCGGGTACACCTATTTCGCGCAGCTGCCCAGTGCATCAATGGACGCGCTGCAGCAAAGTGAAAAACAAATGATCGAAAAACTCTCCAACCGTGAACTGACCATCCTCCAGTACCTGGCCCGGGGGACCACAAACAAGGCCATCGCCGAGTTGATGCACCTGAGCCACAAGACGGTCAGTACCTACAAGACCCGATTGATCGAAAAGCTTGGCGTGAAGGCGGCCGTGCACCTGCGCGATTTCGCCATACGCAATCACTTGATCTGAGGCTGCCTGAACGTGCGTATTCTGTTGTGCGCCTTAATGCTATGCCTGGTGCCGCCGACGGTGGCCGCCAAGCAAGATCAACCGAAGTCCTTGCAGCTGCTGGGGCGTTCGACGGTGGAGGGCTACGACGTCCAATTGGATGAGAACGACCGGCAATGGCTGCGCAGCAAGCGTGTCCTGCGTCTTGGGGTGAGCGGGTCGGATTACCCGCCCTTCGAAGTCACGCGCAATCACGATGAGCTGGAAGGCATCACTGCCGATTACGCCCAATTGATTGCGCAACTGTTGAACATCCCCATTGAAGTTCAGCGTTATGGCACGCGGGAAGCGGCCATGGAGGCCTTGAAATACGATGCGCTTGATTTACTCGGGACCTCGAATAATTTCGAAGCGGCCGACCCCGAGTTGATTCTTTCCGGTTCCTATGCTGAAGATCAACCGATGCTGGTCACCCGACTGGAGGAGCGCATGCCCGAGGATCTGGCGGGTAAACGCATCGCCATGGTCGATGACTATCTGCCTGCACGAACGGTCGAAACGTTTTATCCCGGGGCGAGTCTGCAACGTTATCCATCGGCACTCGATGCGCTTGGCGCCGTGGCGTATGGGCAAGATGACGTGTACCTGGGAGACCTCATCAGCGCCAGCTACCTGATCAACAATAATTACCTCAATGATGTTCAGTTGATGGGACCATCCGGCCTCGACGCAAACCCGTTCGGATTTGCTCTGGCCAGGGATAACCTGCGTCTGAAAGAAATCATCGACAAGGCATKGGCGGCTATCCCTTTGGATCAACGGGCGGCTATCGATCAGCGCTGGAGCGCCGGCAAAGTCAACAGGTTGAGTCAGTCTCGAGTCAATTTGAGCGCCAGTGAACAACAATGGCTGGACCGTCACCCACAGGTAAATATCGGGGTGGTCGAGAACTTTGCGCCGCTGACATTCYTCAATGCCGAGGGGCAATTCAGCGGGTTGACCGCGCAACTGCTCACGCTGATCAGTCAACGCAGCGGTTTGAACTTCAATGTGCTGAGGGGCCGGTCCCTTGACCAACAGATTCAACGACTCAAAGCAGGCGAGATCGATGTTTTACCCGCCATCATTCCGGCCACCGAAGGTGTCTCGGATCTGCACTTTACCAGCCCCTATGTGACCAATCCGTACACGCTGGTCAGTGCCAACACGCCCGACAGCCCGAAATCTCTGGATGACTTGGCCGGTAAACGACTGGCGATTTATCACAGTCACCCGGTACGCGCATTTATCAAGGCACGGGTACCCGATGTGCACATGGTGGATGTTGACGACCCGGCGCAAGGTCTGGAATTGGTCCAGGCTGTGTGAAAACGCACTGAGTACGTCAAAAACTGAGAGTTGCGTGCGTTACCTGCGAAATCGGCAGGCGAAAGCGCGAATTGCCWTATCCAACTACATAGGCATTCGTGATGCTGCTTGGGCCGCGTCAGCGGCACAAACAGCCGCTCATGGACGATCAAACGGCTGGATTCACGCCCTGATCGCTTCAAGCAGTCCTGCGATGCCGAAGATGCTCATCATCCGTTTGA
>NZ_JBFULH010000080.1:0-14432 GCF_056400445.1 Pseudomonas sp. P5_B2
GGAGCGTATTGCCGCGCACGATGCTGGATGAACAGGTTGCACGAATACCCTTGCCGGGCATACAACTGACTCGCCAGCTAGGCTATATCTTGCATACCGAAAGGACGCTATCGAATGCGGCAAGGGCCTTCATGGCTTTGCTGGATGCACAAATCGATCTGCCTGGGACCCATGGCTAACGTGTGCTACGCCTACAGAACCGCAAAAACTTGCGCTTAACGCCCATTTCCGCCCAAGGCCCGCTGCCAATGCCGAAAACTGTTGACCGTATTCCACCGATGCCACGTATTCAGTCGCTTGACCTGAAACGAGCTGAGCTGAGCTGGGAAAGCGCGCCGCAATTGCTCGCCGCCCTCACTGGCGCACGGCTGGGAGCCTGGTATTGGGACATCGAGCGCGGGCACATCAGTTGGTCGCGGGGGACTCAGGCGCTGTTTGGTTTCGATCCGTATAAGCCGTTGCCCGAGAATCTGGAATACCTCGACTTGCTGCCACCGGAAGACCGGGAGAAAACCGTCCGCGCATTCCATGCGGTCATTGCCGGCGCGCCACTTCAACAAGCGATGCATCACCGTATCCGCTGGCCCGACGGCAGCTTCCACTGGCTGGAGATCAGCGGCAGCCTGCTACCGGACCAACACGGCCGGCCGCGCATGATTGGAGTGATTCGCGATATCACCCATCAGCGTCAGCGCGAACAAGCCCTGAGCAGCTCGGAAAAACGCTTCGCCACGCTGTTTCACCTGTGCCCGAACATGGTGTTGCTGACCCRCCAGGAAGACGGCCTGATCACCGAAGCCAACCAGTACTTTGAAAGCCTGTTCGGCTGGCCCCTGCAACACGCGATAGGCCGCACCACGCTGGAACTGGACCTTTGGGTTCACCCGGAACAACGCGCCGAACTGGTTACGGCCACCAAGGCCAAAGGGGGTGTGTTCAGCATGGAAGTACAGTTTCGTGCCAGCAACGGGCAAATCCACAATGGCCTCCTCAGCGCACAAAGGGTTGAACTCGAAGGCCAGCCGTATTTGTTGAGCACCTTCCTCGACACCACCGAAAGTAAAGTCGCCGAACAAGCCCTCAAGGACAGCCAGGAACGTCTCGACCTCGCCCTGGACTCGGCGCAACTCGGCACCTGGGACTGGCACATTCCCAGCGGCATGCTCTACGGCTCGGCGCGGGCCGCGGAGTTGCACGGGCTGGAGGCCAAACCCTTCCATGAAGCTTTCGATGAGTTCTTCGAAGGCGTGCCCGGCGAAGAGCGCAACACCATGCGCGACGCCTATCGCAGTCTGCGCGAAGGCCCGGCCGGCAATTATCAACTGACCTACCGCGTACAACTGCCGGACGGTAGTTCGCGCTATCTGGAAAGCCGCGCCCGCCTCTACCGCGATGAAAACGGTGTACCGCTGCGCATGGCCGGCACCCTGCTGGACATCACCGATCAGGTGGAGCGCGAACAGCGACTGGCGGCATCCGAAGAAAAATTCGCCACACTGTTCCAGGTCAGCCCGGATCCGATTTGCGTGACAGACCAGGACACCGGCCAGTTCATCGAGATCAACTCCAGTTTTACCCAGACCTTTGGCTGGAGCGCCGCCGAAGTGATTGGCCACAGCGCCGACGAGATTGGCCTGTGGGACGCTGCGGCAAACAGCCCTCAACGGATCGAACAGATCATTCGCGAACAAGGGCTGGACAACGCCGCCATCGTCGCCCGGCACAAGGACGGGCAATCCCTGACCTGCGTGATTTCCAGCCGTCAGATCAGCGTTGGCAACCAGCCCTGCATCGTTACCACCTTGCGCGATATCTCCCACCAGCAACGCTCCGAAGCGGCACTCAAGGCCAGTGAAGAGAAGTTCGCCAAGGCGTTCCATTCAAGCCCCGACGCCATCACCATTACCGAGCGCGATACTGGGCGCTATCTGGAGGTCAACGACGGCTTCTGCCGCCYGACCGGCTACCGCGCGCAAGAAGTGATCGGTCGCACGGCGTATGAAGTGGGCATCTGGGCCGAAGGGAAACAACGTTCGGCGTTGCTGGCCGAACTGCAGTTCAAGGGCCGCGTGCATCACAAGGAAATGCTCGGGCGAAATAAAGACGGGGAGTTGCTGACCGTCRAAGTCTCAGTCGAGCCGATCACCCTCAACGAAACTGCCTGCCTGTTGCTGACGGCTCGCGACGTCAGCCTGTTGAAAAACGCCGAAGCGCAGATCCGTCACCTGGCTTACCACGACCCGCTGACCAACCTGCCCAACCGCGCCTTGCTGATGGAACGCCTGAGTCAGCAAATCGCCTTGCTCAAGCGCCATAACCTGCGGGGTGCATTGCTCTTTCTTGACCTCGATCACTTCAAGCACATCAACGACTCCCTCGGTCACCCGGTCGGCGATACGGTGCTGAAAATCATCACCGCGCGACTGGAAGCCAGCGTGCGCCTGGAAGATACCGTGGCGCGGTTGGGCGGCGACGAATTTGTGGTGTTGCTCAGCGGTCTGGAAGGCTCGCGCAATGAAGTCAGTGCCGAGGTTCAGCAAGTGGCCGACACGTTGCGAGAACTGCTGTCGGAACCGATGTTCCTCGATGGCCAGCGTCTGCAAGTGACGCCAAGCATTGGCATCGCGCTGATTCCGGACCACGGCTCGACCCCGACCGACCTGCTCAAACGCGCCGACATCGCGCTTTACCGCGCCAAGGACTCGGGGCGCAACACCTCGCAGATGTATCACAACGCAATGCAGAAGGCTGCCAGTGAACGCCTGCGCATGGAAACCGACCTGCGCCTGGCCCTTTCCCGGGGCGAGTTTCATGTGCATTACCAACCGCAGGTCGACGCCCGGGGTAATCGCATCGTCGGCGCCGAAGCGCTGGTGCGCTGGAACCACCCGGAACTCGGGGCGCAATCCCCGAGCGAGTTCATCAAGGTGCTGGAAGACAGCGGCCTGATTCTTGAAGTCGGCACCTGGATAATCGACGAAGCCTGCGGGGCCTTCAAACAACTGGTTGCCAAAGGCCTGGTCAATCCGCTCAGTTTCAGCCTGTGCGTAAACATCAGCCCGAGGCAATTTCGCCAGACCGATTTTGTCGAGCGCATCGAAAACAGTCTCACCAGCCATGGCCTGCCCTGCTCGCTGCTGAAACTGGAAATCACCGAGGGCATCGTCATTCAGAACCTGGAAGACACCATCAACAAAATGCGCCGTTTGAAAAAACTCGGCGTGAGTTTCGCGATGGACGACTTCGGCACCGGCTACTCTTCACTGACCTACCTCAAGCGCTTGCCGGTCGACACCCTGAAAATCGATCAGTCGTTCATTCGCGACGCAACTACTGATCCGAACGATGCCGAGATCATCCGTGCCATTGTCGCCATGGCTCGCAGCCTCGAACTCAAAGTTATTGCCGAAGGCGTGGAAACGCCGGAGCAGCTGGAGTTTTTGCAGGGGCTGGGCTGCGATTTTTATCAGGGGTATCTACACAGCRGGCCGTTGCCGATAGAGGAGTTTCAAAAACTCCTCAAATAACGCGGCCTTTCCAGCAGCTGCTACAACAATTGCGTTACCGCAGAAAATGCTTAACTGATCGGCATTAGCCCTTCAAGGTCGTCCATTTTCGTTGAATGCCTGCTTAATGCCGAGTCACTGGCTGACCGGCAGAAGCATCGTCACGCGAACCAAGGTTGTCCCGCACGTGAGTCACCAACAACTCGGCGACCATCGCCAACTGCTGAATGGAAAACACTTCACCGCGATTCGGCCCTTCCAGTTTTGCGGCAAAGTTTTCGAGCAGGGCAGTCAGTGACGCGAGAGTGTCGCAGGCTTGTCTTAGCAGGGTCAGTGTGTCGACGCCGGGGGCAATAGCGAATATCGGCTGCGGCGAGGTAAGACGCCTGGGCCGCGCGGTAACCGACACTTTTGCGGTTTCACCCACCTTCGCGGGAGCGGGATGCTCGGCATCGGTTGGGGTTTGCGGTTGTTGAGGCTTGCTGAACTTTTTCACAGGCGAGGCTCCTTTTTTCCACGGGTGTTTTCGTCCTTGGGTCCCTCAATGTCGCGGACTTCCATGAAGGCTAGCGATGCGAGCTGTAGGACACCAGTTCATCAAGTGCTACACGACTTGAAGGAAATTTCCGAAGCCAATGAAGGCGGGTACTTCACCTGAAAAAATGAGCGATCGTGACAGTCGGGTATCGCTATAACGGGTAACCACACAACCTGTGGGAGCGAGCCTGCTGTGGCGAGGGGGCTGTTCAAAAGGCCTTTCAGTCATCCGGCATTTCCGGCTGCTTGGCGGTTTTGCCCGATTTTCCAGGCTTGGCGCCCTTGGTGGCTTTGGCATCTTTGGCAGGATCGGCTGCAACAGGGGCCGCTACCGTCGGCGCGGGCGCTTCTTTCTCCGCCGCTGGCAGGGCGTCGATGGTCTCGAATATCTTCTTCAAATCGACCGACTTGGATTCATCCCCCGAACTCTCAAGCTTCTTCTCGCCGTCCTTGCCGATCAGGATCACTTTGGGCAACGCCCCCGCCCCGAGTTTCAGGGCGCGGATCAGTGCCATGGTGTCCTGCTGACCGAGATCCCTGCCGTCGAGCTGGCCGAACATATTCAGCACGGTGTACACCCTGATATTGCGCTGGGCGATACCGTCCTTGTTGGCCGGATCGTCCAGCGACTTTTTCAGGCCCGTCCAGACCGGGTCGACGGTACTCGTCGCAATGACAATCAATGGCCGCGACCTGCCTTTGTCCATGTCCAGCGGTGAATCACTTTCGGCTGCGAGCAAGGGACCGGCGAAAGCCAGCAAGGTTGCCAGGGTCAAAAACCTGATGAGCATGCGCATCTCCTTTTGATAACCACGCTCTAATGATTGCGCATCGCGGCGTTCGTTCCGGGCGACGTACCGCAATTGCGTTTCGCCTTGACCCAAGCTTAGGTCAGGGCGGTCATTGCGCAACAGACTGGGCTAATCTCAAAGCTCATAATGATCTACCTGAACCGCCGTGAGGACCTCTCCATGAGCGCTCAGTTGAACCACACCATTGTCTGGTGCCGCGACAAGCAGGTATCGGCTAATTTCCTCGCCGAGCTCCTCGGCCTGCCCGCCCCCGAGCCTTTCGGCCCGATGTTGATCGTCAAATTCGACAACGGCGTGTCGCTGGATTTCTATAACAACGAACCGCCGATTGCATCCCAGCACTATGCGTTCTTGATCGGTGACGACGACTTCGACAAAGCCTTCGCGCGCCTGCAAACACGCGGCCAACCGTGGTGGGCAGACCCGGGCAAGCAGCGGCCAAAGGAAATCAATGAATACGCCGGGGGACGGCGGGTGTATTTCGATGACCCGGACGGGCATCTGCTAGAAATTTTGACCCGCACCTAAGCCACAGCCATCACCAACGCCGGAATGGAAAAGGTAAACACGCTGCCCGCTCCCGGCTCGCTGTGCGCCCAGAGCTCCCCGCCATGGGCCCGCACTATTGCGCGGCAGATATACAACCCCAAGCCACTGCCGTTGGGGTTACCTTCACGGGTCGACCAGTATCGTTCGAAAATGTGGGGCAAATGCGCGGCTTGGATGCCGCTGCCATTGTCGCTCACCGAAATCAGGACCTGGCCGTCCACCTGCCAGGCATTGAGGTCAATGCGCCCGCCCGCCGGGGTGAATTTGATCGCGTTTCCCAGCAGGTTCGACAGCACTTGAAACAGCCGCTGGGGATCGGCATCGAAGCGCAGCCCTTGGGCGCTGGTGCAGTTGAGTTCGATGTTTTTGTGCGACGTCAGCGTCACCAGCAACGCACAGGCCTGTTCAAGCAATTCGACGACATCCAGCGGTTTGCACTCGAGCGGGTAGTGACCGGCGTCGAGTTTCGACTTGTCCATCAGATCGGCGATCAGGGCGTTCATCCGGCCAGTCGCGTCCTCCATGGTGTCCAGCGCGGCGTTCATGCGCACGGTGTGCTTGCCTTCATCCCGGGCGACCAGGCGCTGCATCATTCCGCATTGCATGATGATAATGGTCATCGGATTGCGCAGGTCATGGGACACCACCGCCACCAGCTCGTCACGCTCGCGAACCGCTTCATGCTCGCGGTGAACCTGACGGGCCAGGTCATTCTCGATGGCGCTGCGGCGCAGTTCACTGGCCGCGTAAAAATCCACCGTGCTCCACTCCCGTGCGCGCCCCTCCACCCGCTGTTCCCACAACGCAAACGAGGTTCGCGGTTGCAAGCGGTTGTCAGCCCCGGCACTGAAATGCTCATCAGGATTGCCACTCCACTTCATGCTGGAGCGCAGTTGCGCCCTGAACCACATGACGCCGTTATCGATCGGTTTTGGCAGTACGAAGGCCAGTAGACCGCTGGCCACATCGCTGTAAAGCGCGCTGGAGCCGTGGCAAGTGTGCAACGCATCGGTCAACAGCGGCTCGCCACTCTCCAGGCATTGCTCGCGTACCCACAAGTACAGCGCTCGCACCTGCTCATCCGTCGGGCACCCACCGAATAGATGGAGACGGTCTTCGATCAGCACCKCCACACCACTGGCGCCGGTCAGTTCCTGTAATGGCAGCGGGTTGTTGATCAACCCCTCCAGCACATCGCCGTCAGCCTGGCGCATTGCCGCCGTCAGTTCATTGATCAAGCGGGACTTCTGTTCACGCTGTTGCTGTTCGTTTCGCGTTTGCAGTGCCGTGATCTGCATGCTGAGCAACTGGGCAATGGCCGCGCACAGGGTGCGCACAGAATGGCTGACCAGCAGCGGTTGCGGATGGGCACAGGTGATCAGCCCCCAGAGTTGCTCGTTGGCCAGCAGCGACAAGCTCATGGAGCCTCTCACGCCCATGTTTTCCAGGTACTGGCAGTGCACCGGCGACACACTGCGCAACAGCGAAAAGCCCAGGTCCAGTGGTTGTCCGGTATCCGGGCGCAGCACCGGAAGGATCGGCACCGGCACATAGCGTGCGTCCGGAATCACCCGAATCCAGTTCAGGCGATACAACTCGCGGGCCTGAGGTGGAATGTCCGACGCGGGGAAACACTGGCCCAGGTAACCGGGTAACACACCGCCCAACGCTTCACTGATGACTTGCCCATGCCCCGCCGGCTCGAAGCGATACAGCATCACCCGGTCAAAGCCCGTCAGCAGGCGGATTTCATCAACGCTGACACTGTACAAGTCCTCCAGTGTCGTCGCGGCCTGCATTCGCCGCAGGGCACGCAACAGAATCGCGGTGTTGTCCTGAACAACGTCGAGCAGCAGTTCCAGTTCGAGAATGACCACACCGTCATGACGGCTGAGCGTTGCGTTGAAGCGTTCAGCACCGATCTCCAACACCACGGGGTTGGCATCATCCAGACTGCTCGACAACAGTGCCTGGCGAACCCGTTCTGCCGCCGTGACACCCGCCAATGTCGCGAAAGGTCGTTGCAGTAAAGCGGCGGCGGTCTGATCGAACACGGCTGCACAATTACAGCTGATCTGCTGAATGATCAATGCAGGTTCACTCAACGTCAGCAGCACGCCGTGTGGCTGAATCGCCCCCGGAACCCGGATCGCTTCGCGGGCGCACTCGGCGAGTGCGGCATCGAGTTGTTCGTCGGTGAGGCGCTTCATATCAAGACCTCGCGGTGCTCAAGCCAGGCTTCAAAGGCCTCGAATGTCGCCTGCGCGGCCACCACCGAGCGCGCCCGTTCAAGCGGATTGCGCACCTCATACAGACACGCCAGAAAACTGCGCCACATCAGCCCGGTTGCCGTGCCATACACCGCAAGAAAACGACCGCCCTGGCTCTCATCGATACCCAGGCGTGAGTACAACCCGCTACTCAGTGACTGCCCGCCCAGCGTTGCGCCCTCCAGGACATACAACACACCCAGCACACGGGCGACGGAGTCGGTCTGGAAGGCAAATGTGCATAAAGGGATGGCCTCAATGGCCGCAGCATCGAGCCCCAAGGCATACAGGTCAGCCTCTAGCGACGGGGTTTTACTGCGAATCAGCCAGTCCAGATCGGGAATGGTCATTGCCACCTGAAACAACCGGTTTTCCAAGGGCCGATAGAAACCGTAGTAGGCCTCGATCAGGCGGGTGTACAGCCGTCGATCGACCGTGAAGAACGGAATGCGTAATTCCAGAGCCTGGTGCTGCCGGGTCGTGGCGGCGCGCAGTTCACTGAGAATCAGCGGCAGGTGTTTGGGAGGGGCGTTCACGACAGTGTGTCGAGGCAATACCCGGCATCGTGGAGGTGACCTTTAGCGATAGGGATTAACGCAAACACGTGCCACCTCTTCCTTGTCGATCACGGAGGAATGCCGACAAGTCATTCACGGACGAATGATGGCTGGCTTTTCACCGTAGCACCTAACGGAGGATGGGGTGGGTTTGTTTGAGAAAACCTGCTTAAAACGCCAATTTGTAGCCAATCAGCACCAACATCGTCGCCAGACAAGGGCGCAGCACCTCATCGGAGATCTTGCCGGTCAAATGACTGCCCAACCAGATACCCGGCAGCGAACCGATCAGCAGGTAACCCAGCACGTGCCAATCCATGTTGCCCATGCTCGCATGGCCAAGACCGGCGACCAGGGTCAGCGGTACGGCGTGGGCGATTTCCGTCCCGACGAGACGACGGGTTGGCAACAGTGGATACAGGATGAAGAGTGCCACGGTGCCAAGGGCGCCAGCACCGATGGACGTCAGGGCGACCATAGCGCCCAGCACCAGACCGGTGATGACCGTCATCACGTTGAGGCGCTTGCCACTGGGGTTGTAGTTGCCGCCGGCGCGTTTGTGAGCAAAGTCGAGCAGCTGCTTTTTGAACAAAATCGCCAGTGCCGTGGCGAACAGAACGAAGCCCAGCGCTTGTTTGATAATGGCATTCATCGTTTCTGGCGCGGTGTGCAAGCTGCTCAGAAACCACAGCGTCAACGCCACGGCCGGCACGCTACCAAGGGTCAGCCAGCCGGTAATCGCCCAGTCGATGTTGTTGTTTTTCCTGTGAACCAGCACGCCACTGGATTTGGTGATCGCCGCGTACAGCAGATCGGTACCGACCGCTGTCGCGGGATTGATGCCGAACCACAGCAGAATCGGGGTCATCAACGACCCACCACCGACGCCAGTCATGCCAACAATAAAGCCAACAACCAACCCGGCAACGACCAACCCGATGTTCACTAAATCCATTGATACATCCACAAAGAGCGCAGGAGAAATCTGGCCCGCAGCATAGCGATTTTTCTTATAACCACTTATATCGATGCGAACTATCGTTATATCCGAGATGTAAAAACACCCTATTCCCTCTAGGAGCCGAGCGTGCTCGCGATAGCGGTATAGCATTCAGCATATGTGTTGGCTCACAGTCCGCCATCGTGAGCAAGCTCGGCTCCTTCAAGGAATTGGGGTTTATTGCACCGGCAGGAAATTCAGAAACAGCAGGCTTTGTGCGTAGTTCAAGCCGATGCGTCTGTACCGTTCGTCCAGCATCTGCGTCAGCAAATCCAGCCGCGCAACGATCTTGCCGAACTCCACGGCAAAACTCAGGTTGCTGCCCTCCTCGGAGATCTCATTGGAGAACAGCAACGGCTCGCCTTGTTTGTTTTGCCGTTGACTGAGAATCCACGTGGCTATCTCGATGTTGCGCGCGGCGTTGCTGACGAACGTCGGGTTGATCGCGTCTGTCATGTAGAACTCCAGGCGATTGCCGTGAGCGGTCACCAGCATGCTGCCGATGGCATAAATGAAGGCGCCGACCCGGTCACCGAGAAACTCCGGGCTCATGGCATACCTGAGCGCTGCCAGGTCTTTTTTGCCGCCTAGGGTGGGCAGTGGCTGTTGCTCTTCAATGGCCATGCGCACTTGCTTGCCAGCCGTTCGGGCGTTGAGGAAGCCGGATTTTTTCAGCTCATCGGGGTTGCGCAGGTAGAGCTTGCTCATCAACACGTAGAGGCTGTTGAGGTTGTCACGCATCGCCAGCGTGGCCATGCGGTCAACGCTGGTCTGGAGAAACTCCTGGGGGCGGCCTTCGCGAAACTGGCTGACGATGTCATTGCCCTGCTGCTGGCTGCAACCGCTGACAAAGAGCAGTGCCAGACAAACCAGAAGCGAGCAACGGCGGTGGATCGGTGGGGAGTTTGGGGGTAAAACTCGAGCCATGGGTTCTTGAACTTGGGCATGGGCCAACGGAGGGGATCGCCGCCGGCTGCCCAAGGATAGAGCCACCAAAGCAAGAAAAGTGCAGTGCCGGTGGTCCGTGAACACGCAGACCAGCCTTGAAAGCTGAGATTTCGTCTTGTTCGCTATCATCAGGAATCTGCCATCCTCAGGAACAACGACGTAATTTTGCTGCCAATCTATTATTCACCGAGTCACAGAGTGGAGGTTTTCATGCGCACGCTTGAATTGGCCGGCGTCAATGTACCGGTCGTCGGCCAAGGCACTTGGCGTATGGGCGAGGATCCCTCGGCGTACGCGTGTGAAGTCTCGGCCCTGCGGTTGGGCATAGAGTTGGGCATGACGCTGATCGACACCGCGGAAATGTACGCTGAAGGTGGCGCCGAGGAAGTGGTCGCAGAAGCCATCACCGGTCTGCGCGACAAGGTCTTTCTGGTCAGCAAAGTCTACCCGCACAACGCCAGCTGCCAAGGCATCCCGCAGGCCTGCGAGCGCAGCCTGCGGCGCTTGAAGACCGAATACATCGATTTGTACCTGCTGCACTGGCGCGGCGAGTATCCCTTGGAGGAAACCGTAGAAGCCTTCGAACGCCTGCGTGAGGATGGCAAAATTGGCCGTTGGGGCGTGTCCAATTTCGATATGGACGACCTGCACGAACTGAACTCACCGGCCTGCGCCRCCAATCAGGTGCTCTACAACCTGCAAGAGCGCGGCATCGAATTTGATTTGCTGCCCTGGAGTCAACAGCATCGCCAGCCATTGATGGCGTACTGCCCAATCGGTCAGGGTGGAGAAATGCTGGCCCATCCTGCGCTTGAAAAGATTGCCGTCCGTTACGAGGTGACACCGGCCCAAGTCGCGCTGGCATGGATCCTACGGCAGTCAGGTGTGATTGCCATCCCCAAAGCGGTCAAACCCGACCATCTACAATTAAATGCACAAGCCCCGCAATTGCAGCTCGATCCCGGGGATCTGGAGGCGCTGGACCACGCGTTTCACGCGCCACAACGCAAACAGCGATTGGCCATGGTCTGAGCCATCGCCGTATTGTCAGAGGGTTTCTGCATGAGAAGCACCGATCAGCTCGATGCTTTCAACTTGCCACGTTTCGTCAAGGCTCAAGACCCGGTATTCAAGTGGGTCCAGGAAGAACTGGGTGCAGGTAAAAAACGCCGCCACTGGATGTGGTTCATCTTTCCCCAGCTTGCCGGGCTAGGGGGAAGCGAAATGTCCCGATACTTTGCCATTAGCTCCGACGAGGAAGCTCTGGCGTATCTGGAACATCCGCTGCTGGGTCCCCGACTGCGCAGCTGCACGCAATTGGTCCTGAACGTCAAACAGTGCTCGGTCGCCGATATTTTCGGTCATCCCGACGACCTCAAATTTCACTCGTCGATGACACTGTTTGCCCAGGTCTCCCCCGACGACAGCCTTTTTCATCGGGCCCTTGCGCAGTATTTTCACGGTATACCGGATGCCTGGACGCTGTCGTTGCTGGACTTAAAACAAGCCCAACTGCCCACCAATCAGGGTTGAGAAGTCGTCGTCCACAAACGGCAGGATCGCATCCGCCACCGGTTGCAGCTGCCGGGTGACGTAGTGATCGTAGTCGATGGGGGCGCTACGGATCTCCAGCGGCTCGGGTCCGGCGACAGTGATCACGTAGCTGATCCAGCCGCCGTTCTGGTATTGACGCGGACGGCCCTGACGGTCGTTGAAGTCATCAGCAATGCGCGCCGCACGCACGTGCGGCGGTACGTTGCGCTCGTAGTCGTCGAGGGTGCGGCGCAGACGCTTGCGGTAGATCAGACGGTCGTCGAACTCGCCTGCCAAGGTCTTTTGCACGTAATCGCGTACGTAATCCTGATAAGGCTTGCGATGGAAGATCCGCGAGTACAGTTCCTGCTGAAATTGCCGGGCCAAGGGCGACCAGTCGGTGCGCACGGTTTCCAGGCCTTTGTAGACCATCTCATCAGTGCCATCGGCGCGGGTGACCAAACCGGCGTAGCGCTTCTTGCTGCCCTCCTCCGCGCCACGGATGGTCGGCATCAGAAAACGTTTGTAGTGGGTTTCGAACTGCAATTCCAACGCACTTTCCAGCCCGTACTCCTCACGCACATGTTCGCGCCACCATTGGTTGACGTGGTCTACCAGCGCATGTCCGATTTGCGCGGCCTCCTCTTGCCCATGGGCGCGGCGCAGCCAGACGAAGGTGGAATCGGTATCGCCGTAAATCACCGTGTGGCCTTGGGCTTCGATCAATAGCCGGGTGCGCAGCATGATCTCGTGGCCGCGCAAGGTGATGGACGATGCCAGCCGCGTGTCGAAGAAACGGCAGCCGCTGGAGCCGAGCACGCCGTAGAAAGCATTCATGATGATCTTCAGCGCCTGGGACAGCGGCGCGTTGTGTTCGCGCTTGGCGGTTTCGCGGCCTTCGGCCACACGGGCGACGATGGCCGGCAGGCAATGCCGGGTTCTGGAAAAGCGCGCCCCGCGAAAACCCGGTACCGAGTCGCTGTCATCAGGATGCTGCAAACCTTCAATCAGCCCGACCGGGTCGATCAGGAAGGTGCGGATAATCGACGGATAAAGGCTTTTGTAGTCGAGTACCAGCACCGATTCGTACAGGCCCGGTTGCGAGTCCATGACAAAACCGCCGGGGCTGGCCTGCGGTGACTTGCTGCCCAGGTTCGGCGCCACAAAGCCCTGACGGTGCATCAGCGGCATGTAAAGGTGAGTGAACGCAGCGACCGAACCACCGCTGCGATCCGCCGGCAAACCGGTGACGCTGGCGCGCTCCAGCAAGAACGTCAGCAGTTCGGTCTTGGCGAAAATCCGGGTGACCAGTTCGCAGTCTTTGAGGTTGTAGGTGGCGAGGGCCGGTTTGTCCTCGGCGAACATGCGGTTGATTTCGTCCATGCGCTGGTACGGCGTGCTGATCGCCTTGCCTTCGCCGAGCAAGGTTTGCGCGACGTTTTCCAGGCTGAACGAGGGAAAGTTCCAGGTCGCCGAACGCAGGGATTCGATGCCGTCGATGATCAGGCGCCCAGCTGCTGCGGCGAAGTAATGGTTGCGGCTGCCGTGTTCGCGCCACTGCATCTCTTCTCCGCCGCGCCCAAGCTTGA
Source organism: Pseudomonas sp. P5_B2 (assembly GCF_056400445.1). NCBI lineage: Bacteria > Pseudomonadati > Pseudomonadota > Gammaproteobacteria > Pseudomonadales > Pseudomonadaceae > Pseudomonas > Pseudomonas sp. P5_B2. Next base: position 13,302 of record NZ_JBFULH010000080.1, read on the forward strand.
GCGGTACGCCCAGGCGTCGGGCGTGTTCATGGAGGACGCGCAGGTCGAACTGCACGACGTTCCAGCCGATGATCGCGTCCGGGTCGTGGCGGGCAAACCATTCGTTGAGCTTTTTCAGCAGCACGGTTCGCGAGTCGCAGTATTCGAGCTGGAAGTCCACCGCGCTGGCGTCGCCGTTGGGTGGCCCGAGCATGTACACCTGGCGCTCACCGCAGCCTTCCAGGGCAATGGAATACAACTCGCCCTGAGCGGTGGTTTCGATGTCCAGCGAGACCAGCCGCAGGTTGGGCCGGTAGGTCGGGTCGGGTTTCATCTGCGCGTCGAGCAGCAGCCCCTCGTCGTTGGGCGTGCCGCCAAAGATCACCGGCGCCGTGATGAACCGCTCCATCATGTAGCGCTCCGGCGGGCGAACGTCGCCCTCGAACATCTCGACTCCGGCCTTACGCAATGCGGTTTCCAAACGCATCAACTGACTGTGCTGCTGGCAATACAGGCCAAGAACCGGGCGGTGTTCGAAATCCAGCAGGGCCAAGGGCTTTAGCTCGACGTTTTTCTCGCCGTACAGCACCTGTTGCGCTTGCTCGCGCTGGACGGCCGGAATGAACGCCACCGACGGTTGATGAGGCAGGCGGATACGCCGGGGACCGGTATCGGTCGCCAGCCAGAATTCGACTTCCGTGCCGGCCGGGGTGTCGCGCCAATGCCGGGTCAGGACGAAGCCCTGCTGTAAATCCACCACTGCGACCTCACGTATTGATTCAAGTGGGGATTCTACGCGTCATTGTGCAATGACGTCGCAGCGCATGTTGAAGCCCCTTCTGACCTGTCAGATCTGACAGGTTACACACCGCGTCTTCATTGGTAGCATCGATTAATCCAACTCTTTCCCAATGACCGGTGCACGGCATCGCAGGAAACTGAAAGATGAATCTCGCCGTGCATCACAACACCCCCTCCGTTGCGGTCAATGACGGCCGCGGCCTGGCAATCTGTCAGGTGGCGTATCTGCGCAAGGCTGACGGATCAGTGGAGTCGCTTATCACCCGACACCAGTATGACGTCGCGGGCAGGCTGACAGCGCAATGYGATCCACGCCTGACCGGTTCACCCAGAGCTAATCTGATGAATGTC
>NZ_JBFULH010000081.1:0-14393 GCF_056400445.1 Pseudomonas sp. P5_B2
ACCCGTCGCTTAAGGTCCTGATGCTGAGCATGTACGACAATTACGAATACGTGAGCGAGTCGCTTCGTGCGGGCGCCAGTGGCTATGTACTGAAAAATTCTCCGTCGCGGGAAATCATTGCTGCCATCGAAGCCATTGCCAGCGGCGGTACGTTCTACAGCGCCGAGATTGCCCAGCGGCTCATCGCCGATAAAACCACGGACAACGAGCTCACGCCGCGCGAGAGCCAAGTGTTGTACAAAATGGCCCAGGGCCTGAACAACAAGGAAATGGCACGCGAGCTGGACATTAGTGTGCGGACGGTCGAAACCCATCGCTTGAGTATCCGTCGCAAACTCAATATCGACAAACCCGCGGCGCTGGTCAAATACGCGATCGATCACGGGATTATTTCGCGTTAATAAAAAAAAACGCTGACCGCTCGACAATTCTCTCGGACGTCTATGCTCCAGTAATCTTTCTTGGCTGGACACAGCGCAATGCCTTCAGGTCTATCCCTTAAGTTGCAGCCAGGCCGTCTCTTACTGCTGGGGTCACTGGCCCTGAGCGGTTGCATTCAGTTGGGGCCGAACTTCCAGCCACCGGCTGAGGAGTGGATCAAAACATGGGACACCCCTGCCCTCGAGCAATCCAGCCAACGCGGACCTAATCCGGATCTGCGACAGTGGTGGCAAATCTTCCGCGACCCGGTGCTCAACAAACTGATTGCACAAGCGGATGCTTACAACTCCAGCCTTAAAATTGCCGGTTTGCGTGTCATAGAGTCCCGCGCCCAACTGGGTATTACGCAAGCCGGGCTGTACCCGCAATTCCAGCAAGTCAGCACTGACAATTTGTACATTGATCGTCACCAATATGGTGGCAACAATCCGCAGGACACCAATTTGTGGCAACACAGTGCCGCGTTTGACATTGGCTGGGAGCTTGACTTCTGGGGGCGTTTCAGTCGCGCCATCGAGTCGGCCGATGCGGCTTATTTTTCCGCGCAGGCCAACTATGAAGACGCCCTGGTATTGCTGCGCGCCCAGGTGGCGGACACCTATTATTTGTTGCGCACTACAGACTCCCGTTTGCGCGTCGCCCGTGAAAACGCCGCGCAGCAAAAGCGCAATTACGAGATCACCGAAAAACTGTTCATCAGCGGCCAGGATGCCGAACTCGATCTGCAACAGGCCAAAACCCAATACCTGGGCACGTTGGCCAGTATTCCCAATCTCCTGGACCAGTTGCAACGCACGCGTAACGCCTTGGCCGTGCTGATCGGGCAACCACCTGGCAGCCTGCCACAGGTGATCGATAACAATACCCTGGTCCCGCTGGTAGAACGCGCCGTGCTGCAAGATGTACCGGCCAACCTGCTGCTGCGTCGGCCTGACGTACGCGCAGCCGAACTCAACGTCGCCGCCCAAGGTGCGCTGGTCGGCGTGGCCGAAACCGATTTCTATCCATCGTTGACTCTACTTGGCAGCATTGTCTGGTCGGCGGACTCTATCAGTGGCACCTCCAACAGCCTGGACCTGATCGGTGGTCCCAGTATTCGCTGGAATGTGTTCGATCACKGTCAGATCACCAACAATGTGCGCGTCCAGGACGCGCGGTTGCAGCAGTTGATTGAAGCCTACCGCGATAAAGTTCGTCAGGCCGCTCGCGAGGCCGATGACGCGGCCAATGGCCTGATCCAGTCGCTGGAGAGCGAACGCATCCTGCGCGACGCCGGAGGCGCGGCCGAACGTTCGCTGGTGCTGGCGAGCGTGCAATTCCGGGAAGGTTACGCTGATTTCCAACGGGTGCTGGACGCCCAACGCGCGCTGCTCCAACAACAGGACAATTACCTGCTCGCACGCGGTAACGCGGTCAGCAATGTCATCGCCCTGTATAAGGCCTTGGGCGGTGGTTGGTACACCGCCCAGCCGTATGTGGACTCGGCGACCCGCCACGTGATGGAAGAACGCACAGACTGGGGCAACATGCTTGAAGATCCCGCCGCCGCACTGCCCGCTTACCCGCTGCCAGACCAAGGAAAATAACCATGAGTGAAGCCTCGCAGCCCTCCCCCGAAGCCACCGAGCCGGTAGCGGCCGATCCGGTGAAAAAAGGCATCAAGTGGGTGTTGATACTGATCATCCTGAGCCTGKTCTGGTACTTGTTGGCCGACCGGTTCACGCCGTATACGCAACAAGCGCGTGTTGGCGCCTTAGTTATTCCGGTGGCGTCGGAAGTCGCGGGCAAGGTGATCCGGGTGAACGTCCACAACAATCAGATGGTCAAGGCTGGCGACGTGCTCTTTGCGGTGGATCCGGTGCCCTATCAGATTGCCGCCGATCGCGCCCGCGCCGACCTTGAGACAGCACGCCGGCAATTAGGGGCCAGCACCGCCGGGATTGCCTCTGCGCAAGCGGCATTGCGCGCTGCCCAAGCCAATGAAACCAAGGCGCGCCAGGAGAATCAGCGCCTCGAAGGGTTGTACCGTGAAGACCCGGGGACCATCTCCGTGCGCGTGCTCGAAATGTCACGCACCACTCGCGATGCGGCAGTCAGTCAAACCGCCGCCGCCCGCGCCGAAGTAGAACGAGCGAAAGAGACGGAAGGCGGCGGCGAAGACGTCAACGCCAAGTTGCGCAGTGCCGCTACGAACCTGTCAAAAGCCGAGCTGGACCTGGCCAACACGCAAACACGCGCGCGTTCGACAGGGCTGATCACCGACCTGCGCACCGATGTCGGGCAATTCGCCTCGGCGGGCGGCCCGGTCATGACTCTGATCACCATTCAGGACATCTGGATCACTGCCGACATGACCGAGAACAACCTCGGTCATGTCAAGCCCGACACACCGGTGTCCATTGTGCTCGACTCGATGCCGGGCGAAGTCTACTCCGGCCACGTACGCAGTGTCGGTTATGGCATCAGCGTCGGGCAGGCCGCCCCGCCCGGCACCTTGCCCGGCATCCAAAACAGTCGGGACTGGCTGCGACCAGCGCAACGATTCCCGGTGGTCATCGAGTTTTCCCAGGAGTCTTTGAACACGCTGCTTGGCAGTGGTGGCGTTCGTGCCGGTGGACAGGCTGAAGTCATGGCCTTCCCCTCGGAAGGAAATCTGCTCAACCCGATTGGCCGGTTATATTTAGGGCTGATGAGCTGGCTGTCTTATGCCTACTAAACGTTCCCCACGGGAGCAGCGTGCCTTACGGCTGGCCAGTGGTACGGCAATGTGCCTGGCCATCAGTTTCGGCCTGGCTTTGCCGATACCGTTTCTCGCGCCCGTGCTGTGCCTGATACTCCTGGCCTCGGTCAATCGCCCGCTCCCCTTCAAGGCGGCGATCGTTCTTGCGTTGGTCGCGATGCTGACCACCGGTATCGGCCTGCTCTTGATCCCGATCCTGCGCTACTACCCGGTGACCGGCGTGCTGCTGGTCACGGTCAGCCTGTTTTTGGTATTCCGCTGGGGACTCAGTGGTGGCAATAACCTGATCGTGACTTTGCTGGTGATGGGCCTGACCATGATTTCGTCAGCAGGCGTCGCCGAGTTCGAAGCGGCGGCAATGGTCATTGGCGCGCTGGTCAAGGGTTTGTTGATGGCGGTGATGGTGGTTGGGCTCAGTCACTGGATTTTCCCCGAACCTGCCAATGCGCCGGCGCCGCCCGCTGCCAAACCGCCGGTGGGCGAAGAAGCCAGTCGGATTGCGTTGCGTGCCACATTGATTGTGTTGCCGACGTTCCTGCTGGCCATGGTCGACCCGGCGAGCTATCTGCCGATTATCCTGAAAGCGGTCGGCCTGGGTCAGCAATGCAACACCACCAACGCCCGCAATGCCGGTCGCGAACTGGTTGGCGCCACCTTGCTCGGCGGCTTGTTGGCCATTGTGTTCTGGTGCGCACTGAGTCTGTTTGTGCACCTGTGGATGTTCTACCTGTGGACGCTGCTGTTCGGCCTGATACTGGCGCGCAAGCTGTATGCCCTGAGCCCGAGCCGGTTTGGTCCGGGGTTATGGCTAAACACCTTTATCACCTTGATCATTCTGCTGGGCCAATCAGTGCAGGACAGCGCTTTAGGCAAAGACGTCTACACCGCCTTCGCCGTACGCATGGGGCTGTTCATCGCGGTCACGCTGTATGCCTGTCTGATGGTCCGGTTGCTTGACCGGCAACCACAAGCGCAGGCTCAGGGCGTCACTTGATACCCCTTCCCTTGCAGGCAACTGGTATAGGCCGTTGATGTGGTGGCAGCGCTGGTTTTCTCATCAGCCCGGCGCTCCTGACGCTGCCGCGAACCGCCGACCACGACACCGGCCGCCGCCGCGCCTTGAGCTTGATTCTGCCGATACTCCTGCTTCACGTCGTCATTGGCGCCGTCGTAAAACTCGTCATGCTGACGCCCCCGCGATTCGGCTGCGACTGCCCCGGCCGCGGCGCCGACGGCCGCTCCACGCATCCTTCCTCCCGATTTAGAAGTGTCAGTCGAAGCCGACTGACTGGCTGCCACGCTATGGCATTCGTTGATGTCCAACTGGGTTTGTTGCGAACTCTGGCCCTTGGTCGGCACCACGGTTTCAGCCCAGCCTTGGGCAGATGACACCGACAACGCAACGCACAGGCTGATGGAAGACAACTTATGCATGATGACCTCCTGCGCGACATCCCGTGAGCTGTTGCCCACCGATCCCGCGTGTGATTAGGCATATAGCAGTGTAGATCATGAAACTTTTCGATCGTTTTGTACTGATGACCTAACCTCATAGGCTGAGTGACCAAAAAACGGAGCCGGGCACGCCTATGCGTCATACATTGAAGTCAGTGATTTTCGTCGCGCTCGCGCTGCTGGTACAAAGTGGCGCAACGCTGTCCGCTGCTGAACCGACACCGTCTTCAATCATTGCCTCAGAAGCTCCGCCGGTGGTGGTGTCCCGTAGTGAACTGCAAGAATTGCAAATGCGGCTGGACCTGATTAAACAACAGGTTTCAGTGGCCAATAACGTCACCCTGATGGTCGGCCTGCAAGATTCCGTCCAGGTGTTTATCAAGGACGTGGACACCCTGCAGTCATCGCTACTGCCCGAGCAAAAACAATTACAAGCTCAACTTGATGTGTTGAGCGGCCCCGTCTCGCTCGGCGATGTCGCGGTCGAGAAATCGGACATCACCACCCAGAGGACCGATTTTTCCGAGCAAAAGAAAACCATCGATGCCGCCTTGAAAAACCTGGCGGCCTTAAGAGCCAGCGCCGTCGAACTGCTGACTCAAATTGCCGCCATTCGGCGCAGCCTGCTGGAAAGCGAAGTTACGCTTCGCAGCGGCAGCATCCTGGCGCGGGATTTTTGGGAGCCGTTGATCAATCCGCTGATGGAAGATCGCCAGCGCCTCAACGACTTCATTGAACAGACCCATAACGCCCTCGCGGCCGCCTGGCAACCCGGCAAACGTCTGTCTACGGGCCTGCTGATAGTGCTGGCACTGGCCATCTGGATCTGGGGCCGCAGAGTGGCTGATAAGGGGCTGACCTGGATTTGCATACATCGACTGCCTATAGGACGATTGCGTCGAAGTGCGCTGGCGCTGGCGTCGGTATTTGCAACCGTGTTGAGCACTGCCTTTGCGTTGCAATTGGTATTTTATGCACTCACGCGACAACAGCCGTTGTCACCCATGATGCAGACATTCGCCGAAGAATTCGAAAAACTCGTTTATACCTGCGTCTTGATCACCGGGTTGAGCCGGGCAATGCTGGCGAACCAGCACCCCTCCTGGCGGCTACCGGATATCGCCGATTCCGTCGCCGAGGCAATAAAGCCCTTCCCTAAAATATTGGCCGCCACACTGCTGATATTGGTAACGGTGGCGCAAATCACCAATGTCACGGGCATGAGCGGCCCCGCCGTGGTGTTGGGACGAGGTTTGATCGCACTGGTAGTCACGGCGCTGCTCATCCTGTTGTTCCGCCGTGCCAGTCACGCCCAAAGGGAGGTGGTGGCCGCTGGTGAGGACACTGACACGGGTACCGCCCTGGCCGGCCTGATTTATTCCGGCACGGTTATCGCGCTGATTACCTCCATCTTTGCCCTGTTGATCGGCTACGTCTCCCTGGCAAGGTTCATCACCTACGAAATGGTCTGGGCGTTCATCATTCTGTCCGGCTTCTACATCCTTATTCAGTTGCTCAAAGACTGTTGCGAGTATCTGTTCTCACCCAAGAGTCCCAGCGGCAAGGCGATAAAACAACTGCTGGGAGTTGGCGATGTGCGGCTTGAGCAGGCCGAAGTCATCTTGTCCGGGGCCGGTCGTGCGGCGTTATTGCTGTTGGCCGTCATTTCTCTGTTTGTCGGTGGTATTGGCACCACGCTCGGGCAACTGGTCACTCAGGCGCTGTCCATTCTCGGCGGCGACGGCTTGCGCAAACTCAACATCATCCCGGGTCACTTACTCAATGCAATCCTGGCCCTGTTTGTTGGTATCTACCTGATCCGGGCACTTTGCCGCTGGCTCGATGACGAGTTCCTGCCGAAAACCAACATGGACCCTGGCATGTGTGCCTCGCTAAGCACACTGTTCGCCAACCTCGGTTACATCCTGGTGATTCTGCTGACGCTGTCATCGTTGGGCATCGAATGGACGAACCTGGCGTGGATCGTCAGTGCCCTGTCGGTGGGTATCGGTTTTGGCTTGCAGGAAATCGTCAAGAACTTCGTCTCTGGCCTGATCCTGCTGACCGAGCGTCCAGTCAAGGTGGGCGACCTGATCAGCATCAGCGGGGTCGAAGGTGATATCCGGCGCATCAACGTCAGGGCCACGGAAATACAACTCAGCGACCGCTCGATTGTCATCGTCCCCAACTCCCAACTGATCTCGCAAAACCTGCGTAACGTGACCCTGGGCGGCACTGCGCAAGGGGTCGCGACACTTGAACTGGTGTTCCCGCTGGACATCGACCCGGAACAGGTAAAAGACTTGCTGTACGACTGCTACCAGCAGAACGAAAACATCCTCGATAAACCAGCGGCCTTTGTCCGATTCAGCAAACTCAGCCCTGATGGTATCGTCTTGTCCATCACCGGTTACGTCAGCAGCCCGAGAATTGTCGGCGTCACCAAAAGCGACCTGCTGTTCGAGATATTGAAGCGCCTGGGGGCGGCGGGCATTGCACTGGCCAAACCGGGGGCCTAGGCCTCATTGATGAGCCAGGCTCATAACTATATAGACGAATTACGCAAAAACCTTTGCCGATCAGGCGGGTCACTCTTCTGTGAGACTTGGTAATGCCAACAAAACACAGGAATCGACTCCAATGGTCAACCGTGCCCCACTTCCGCTTTCCAGACGAACGTTCCTGATTGTTGGGGTCGTGACGGCGGCAACCATGGTGCTGCCGCCTTTCATCTCGGCCAAAGCCTGCGCTGCAAATGCCGCGCGGCCGATCAAGTCTGCCGTGACCCTGTCGGTCAATGGCGAACAGCGCGAGCTGGAGCTCGACACCCGCACCACGCTGATTGATGCGCTGCGCGAACATTTGCAGCTCACCGGCACTAAAAAGGGTTGCGACCATGGCCAGTGCGGCGCGTGCACAGTGATCGTCGATGGTCGGCGCATCAATGCTTGCCTGACGCTGGCAGTGATGCACGACGGCGCGAAGGTCACCACCATCGAGGGACTGGGCACGCCTGGAAAGCTCCACCCAATGCAGGCTGCGTTCATCAAACATGACGGATACCAATGCGGGTATTGCACGCCGGGGCAGATCTGCTCGGCGGTCGCGGTGCTGGAGGAAATCCGCGACGGCATTCCGAGTCATGCCAGTGACAACCTTATCGATGCGCCACAGCTTAGCGCCAGTGAACTGCAGGAGCGCATGAGCGGCAATATCTGCCGCTGCGGAGCCTACTCCAACATCATCGAAGCGATCACCGAAGTCGCGGAGGCCAACACATGAGGCCCTTCACCTACCTGCGTGCCAAATCTCCTGCCGAAGCTGCTGCGTTGGCGGCTCAGGTCGACGGCTCACGGTTCATCGCCGGCGGCACCAACCTGCTCGACTTGATGAAGCTGGACATTGAAATTCCCACGCACCTGATTGATGTCAACGGACTGGCGTTGGACCGGATCGAAGCCACGCCCGAAGGTGGCCTGAGAATCGGCGCCCTGGTCAGAAACACTGACCTCGCAGCCGATGCGCGGGTACGAAAGGACTATGCGCTGCTCACTCGCGCCTTGCTTGCCGGCGCTTCCGGCCAGTTACGCAACAAGGCGACCACCGCTGGCAACCTGCTGCAACGAACCCGCTGCCCGTACTTTTACGACATCAACCAAGCCTGTAATAAACGCCAACCCGGAAGCGGCTGCGCGGCCATCGGTGGCTTCAGTCGCTCACTGGGTATCATCGGCGTGAGCGATGCCTGCATTGCCACGCACCCCAGCGACATGGCCGTGGCCATGCGTGCGCTGGATGCACAGGTCGAAACCGTGCGTCCCGATGGCTCGACGCGCATGATTCCAATCGCCGATTTCCATCGTTTGCCGGGTAACACGCCAAACATCGAAACCACGCTGGCGGCGCATGAGTTGATCACCGCCGTGACATTACCGCCGCCACTGGGTGGCACGCACATTTATCAGAAGGTGCGAGACCGTGCTTCGTACGCATTTGCGCTGATTTCCGTGGCCGTCGTGATGCAGCAGGACGGAAGCGGCCGAGTCGCGCTGGGCGGTGTCGCGCACAAACCCTGGCGGGTGGAATCAGCAGAATCTGCAATGCCCGAAGGGGCGAAAACCGTAGCTGATCAGTTACTCACCGGCGCTACTCCGACCCCTGAAAACGCCTTCAAACTGCCTCTGGTCGAGCGCACGCTCGCTTCAGTCATGGCACAAGCGAGAGCCCACGCATGAAATTCGACACCCTCGCCACGACCAATCCCATCGACCAGATGAAGGTAGTGGGCAAGCCGACGACACGCATCGAAGGGCCATTGAAGACCACCGGTTGCGCGCCTTATGCCTACGAACAACATGATGTGGCAACGAATCAGGCCTATGGCGTGGTAGTCGGTTCGGCCGTCGCCAAGGGCCGCATTGTCTCCATGGACCTTGACGCCGCAGAGAGCGCGCCGGGCGTAATCGCGATTGTCACGGCCGCCAATGCCGGCAAGCTCGGTCAAGGCAAATACAACACCGCAACGCTTCTCGGTGGGCCTGACATCCAGCATTACCACCAGGCCGTTGCGCTGGTAGTAGCGGACACCTTCGAACAGGCACGCGCGGCTGCGCACCTACTCAACGTTCAGTACGTGAGCAGCGAGGGCGCCTTCGATCTTTCCAGTGCGCGCAGTGCCGGAAAACCCACCAAGGAGGTGCCGGACACTACGCATGGCGATTTTGCCGCCGCGTTCGCGCAAGCGCCGGTTCAGTTTGACGCGACTTATACCACCCCGGATCAGTCCCATTCGATGATGGAACCCTTTGCGTCGATAGCGGCGTGGACAGGTGATCAGCTGACCCTGTGGACCTCGAATCAGATGATCGATTGGTCGGTGACAGACCTTGCGACCACGCTGGGTATCGCGAAGAAAAACGTCCGCCTGGTCTCGCCCTACATCGGCGGAGGCTTTGGCGGGAAGCTGTTCCTGCGCTGCGATGCCGTACTTGCCGCCCTCGGTGCGCGCATGGCCGGTCGGCCGGTGAAAGTCGCGTTGTCGCGGCCAATGATGTTCAACAACTCGACCCACCGCCCCGCAACGATTCAACGCATTCGCATCGGCGCAACGTCGGACGGCAAGATCACCGCAATGGGTCATGAAGGCTGGTYCGGCGACTTGCCCGGCGGCAAAGTTGAAAATGCCGCGCAACCGAGCAAACTGTTGTACGCCGGGGACAATCGTTGGGTGGCGATGCGCTTGAGTACGCTTGACCTGCCTGAAGGCAACGCCATGCGCGCACCGGGTGAAGCACCGGGGCTGATGGCGCTGGAAATCGCCATGGACGAGATGGCCGAGAAACTTAACCTCGACCCCGTAGAGTTTCGGATCATCAACGACACCCAGGTTGATCCGGTCGACCCCAAGCGGCCCTTCTCCCAGCGACAACTGATCGAATGCCTGCGCACCGGAGCCACGCGATTTGGMTGGGACAAACGCCATCCACAACCGGGCACTCAACGCGAGGGCCGCTGGCTGGTTGGCATGGGCGTCGGTGTCGCGTTTCGCAATAACCTGCAGGTGAAGTCCGGGGCACGGGTGCGTCTGGATGCCAACGGAACGGTGACGGTGGAAACTGACATGACCGACATCGGCACCGGCAGCTACACGATCATCGCCCAGACCGCGGCTGAAATGATGGGCGTCGGCCTTGAAGACGTGGTGGTGCGGTTAGGCGATTCGAGCTTTCCGGTGTCCTCCGGATCTGGCGGCCAGTTTGGCGGCAATTGCTCGACGGCGGGCGTGTACGCGGCGTGCGTAAAACTGCGCGAAGCGGTGGCACAGCGACTTGGCGTCAGCGTGGAGGATGCGGTGTTTGCCGGCGGTGAAGTGCATGTGGGTGGCAACAGTTTTGCGTTGCACGACGCGGCAACCGCAGGCGAAATCGTCGCCGAGGACTCTATCGAATTCGCAGAGCTGAGCAAGAAGTTCCAACAATCGACCTTCGGCGCGCACTTTGTCGAAGTCGCGGTCGATAGCGCGACCGGGGAAACCCGTGTAAGGCGGATGCTGGCGGTGTGCGCAGCTGGACGAATCCTGAATCCGACGTCTGCGCGCAGCCAGGTGATCGGCGCGATGACCATGGGTGTCGGCGCAGCGTTAATGGAAGACCTGGTGGTCGATAAACGCCTGGGCTTCTTCGTCAATCACGACCTGGCCGGCTACGAAGTGCCGGTGCATGCGGACATCCCGCATCAGGAAGTGATTTTCCTCGACGAAACCGACCCGGCCTCCTCGCCTATGAAAGCCAAAGGTGTAGGGGAGTTGGGGTTGTGCGGCGTCAGTGCAGCAATCGCTAATGCGATCTACAACGCGACCGGGGCGCGTGTCCGGGAGTACCCGATCACGCTGGACAAGGTACTTCACGCATTGCCGCCGATGGTCTGATCAAGCCGTTATTGCGCGTGAGCGTAATCCGCGTCGCTGACCTGCTCCATCCACTCAACGACTTTGCCGTCCTGCACTTCGGCAATGGCGATGTGGGTCATGCTGTTGATGGCCGTTGCGCCGTGCCAGTGCTTGACGTTCGGCGCAATCCACACGGTGTCGCCCGACTTGATCATTTGCACCGGCTGACCAAGCGCCTGTACCCAGCCTGACCCCGCCGTGACAATCAATGTCTGCCCTAACGGATGCGTGTGCCAGGCGGTGCGCGCACCTGCCTCGAACGTCACCGTGGCACCGCTGACCCGAGCCGGTTCAGTGCCTTTGAACGGCGCATCCACACGCACCGTGCCAGTGAAGTAATCGGCGGGACCTTTGACGGAAGGTTGGGAACCATTGGGCGTAACAGTCAGCAAGGGAGTCTCCTGAGCATGTGAATCAAAAGCGAACAACGAAAGCGAGAGCGCGGTGACGGCAATATTTTTCATGGTGGTCCTGACTCAAGGCGTCGGTAAGTCGCACCAATTTACCCGCTACGCACTCCAAGGATTAGCCGCTAGAATCGGGTTAAACCTATGAGGGAGACTCATAAATGCTTCGGGAAAACGCCAATGACTTGCTCGCATTCCTCGCCGTGGCGCGTGAGCGAAGCTTTACCAAAGCTGCCGGCAAGCTGGGTGTATCCCAGTCGGCATTGAGCCATACCATTCGCGGGTTGGAAGCGCGATTGGGCCTGCGCCTGCTGACCCGCACCACCCGCAGCGTTTCGCCGACCGAAGCTGGCCAGCGCTTGCTGGAAACCGTGGGCCCGCACTTTGAAGAGATCGAAATTGAACTGGCGGCGCTGAACGATTTGCGCGATACACCGGCAGGCAAGATACGCATCAACGCCATGGACCATGCGCTGGAGTTCATCCTGTGGCCGGTCCTCAAACCGTTCCTGGCCAAATACCCGGACATTTCGGTGGAGGTCTGCTGCGATTACGGTTTCGTCGATATTGCCGCGCAGGGTTTCGATGCCGGAGTGCGCCTGGGCGAAGATGTGGCCCAGGGCATGATCGCCACTCGAATCGGGCCGGACATGCGCATGGCGGTGGTGGGATCCCCCGCCTACTTTGCCGATCGCACAATCCCCGCAACGCCACGCGAGTTGACTGACCATCAATGCAACAACCTGCGGCTTCCCACCAACGGAGGCTTGTACACCTGGGAGTTTAAAAAGGACCTGGAAAGCCTCAATGTCCGCGTATCGGGCCAGGTCACGTTCAATGGGGTGTATCAATTGCTGAATGCGGCGCTGGACGGTTTCGGGCTGAGCTACATTCCCGAAGACCTCGTGGCGCCTCACCTTGCGCAGGGTCGACTGGTGCAGGTGTTGAAAGACTGGAGCCCACCGTTTTCCGGTTTTCACCTCTACTACCCCAGCCGGCGCCAGGCTTCGCCCGCGTTTTCGTTGCTGTTGGAGGCATTGCGTTATCGGGGCTGACGCCATTCATGAGCCATGCTCATAGACTTAAGCGCTTTTAGTAGACTAATCATCACCATGCTCGGAACCTAAGATGGCGCTTTGCGCCGTCCCCCCGAGAAGTTACTGAACATGCCCCACACTCAAAACGCCCGCTTCAGCTCACGGCAGATCGCCGTGCTGATGGTGGTGCTCTGCAGCTACTTGATGATCGTGCTGGATATTTCCATCGTGATCACCGCCCTGCCGAGGATCCGCCAAACGTTCGATATGTCCACGGCCAGCCTGTCGTGGATGCAGAACGCCTATACGCTCGCCTTCGGCGGCTTGTTGCTGCTCGGCGCCCGGGCGGGCGACATCCTTGGCCGCMGACATATGTTCATTGTCGGACTGGGATTGTTCACCGCCGCCTCGTTGCTTGTCGCCGTGGCTCAAAACGCGCCGTTTTTGCTGACCGCTCGTGCGTTGCAAGGCGTCGGCGCTGCAATCCTTGCCCCCTCCACCCTCGCTTTGCTGCTAACCAACTTCGCCGAAGGTCACCAGCGCACTCGTGCCATTGCCTACTATGGTGCGGTGGCCGGCATGGGTGCCAGCGTCGGCTTGTTGCTCGGCGGTGTGCTGACGCAGTGGTTGTCGTGGCGTGTCGGCTTTCTGATCAATGTGCCCATAGGCATTGCGCTGATCTGGGCTGCCCGCCAATGCATACGCGAAACCGTGCTGCAAGCGGGCAAGTTCGATGTGACGGGAGCGGTGCTCTCCACGCTGGGGATGTCGACGCTGGTATACGGCATAGTGCGCTCGGCGATGTCCGGATGGAGCGATTCAATTACCGTCGCCAGCGTGTCGGGCGGCCTGTTGTTACTGACGTTTTTTATTATCCAGGAAGCGCGCGCCCATCAACCAATCTTGCCACTGCGACTGTTGACCCATCGCACTCGCGCTGGCGCCTACGCGGCACGCATGCTGTTTTTGGGCGGGATGATCGGTTTCTGGTTTTTCACCACACAGTACTTGCAGGAAGTGCTCGGTTTCACTGCGAGTGAAGCCGGTATGGCGTTTCTGCCCACGACTCTCGTGAACTTCGCCATCGCGTTGGCCGTGCCGCGATTAACCCTGCGATTTGGCAATGCCAGGCTACTGGTCGCCGGCCTCGGCGTTGCACTGATCGGCATGATCTGGCTAAGCGGCGTTAACGCGCACAGCCACTACCTGACCGCCGTCGCGTTGCCGATGATGCTGATCGGTCTCGGCCAGGGCGCTTGCTTGAGTCCACTGACGAATGCCGGCATGACCGATGTCGACCCTCGCGATGCGGGGGCCGGCTCAGGGATGGTCAACGTGGCGCATCAGTTGGGAGGTTCGTTAGGGCTCGGGATCCTGACCGTGGTGTTCGCTCACGGTGAAGCCTCGAATATCAGTGCGCCAGGAATATCGGCGGGCATTTCGGCGGCGTTTGTGGGTAGCAGCGTGATGCTGGGCCTGGCATTGATGTGCGTGGTTGTATTGATCATCAAGCCCGCCATTACGACCTCAAAGGTCCAGGTCGACCGCTCATGATGTTCCGTACACGCTGCTTGAGTTCAATCAGCGCTGACTGGCGCGCTTGAGTGTTTCGCTCGGCAACTCTTTGAACAACGCCCGATAGCTGCTTGAGAACCGCCCTAAATGCCAGAACGACCCATTCATTGCCACTTGCGCGACGGTAGTGTTGTGGGTGTTCGCGCTGAGTAGTTCACGACGGGCATTGTTGAGCCTTCGCAGGCGCAGCCAATAGGTCGGCGTCATCCCGGTAAAAGCCTTGAAGGCCTGCTGCAACTGGCGCAGCGACACCCCGGCGACCTGCGAAAGCTGCAGCAGGTTGAGGGTGT
>NZ_JBFULH010000082.1:0-14263 GCF_056400445.1 Pseudomonas sp. P5_B2
ATCGGATCGAGCGTCGGCATGATCTGTTTCACCAGCGTTGCCGGTTGTTCCTTGCCATAGATGTCGGCGCGGATGGTTACGTTCGGCAAGCGATTACGGTGCCAGATGATGCCTTCCTCGAAGCCGTATTCCAGCGTCGCAATCTGCGACAACGCAACGCTGCGGCCGTTGTCGGTAGGCACGGCCAGGCTTGGCAGCAACGACAGTTCGGTGCGTTCATGCACGGTGCCGCGCAACAAAATTTCGATCAACTCGTTGTCTTCGCGGTACTGGCTGACGCTGGAACCGGTCAGCGAGCTTTGCAGGAACTTCGACAGGTTCGCCGTGCTCACGCCAAGCGCGCGGGCGCGGTCCTGATCGACGTTCAGATACACCACTTTGCTCGGCTCTTCCCAGTCCAGGTGCACATTGACTACATAGGGATTCTCGCGAACCTTGGCCGCCACTTTACGGGCCAGTGCACGAACTTCGTCGATGTGCTCACCGGTCACCCGGAACTGCACCGGATAACCCACCGGCGGCCCGTTTTCCAAACGCGTGACCCGCCCACGCAAGGTCGGGAATTGTTCGTTGAGGGTCTCGATCAGCCAGGTGCGCAGGGTTTCTCGATCTTCGATGCTCTTGGCCAGGACCACCACCTGCGCGAAGCTCGCGGCTGGCAGTTGCTGATCCAGCGGCAGGTAAAAGCGCGGTGAACCGGTGCCGACATAGGCCACGTAATTGTCAATACCGGCGCGATCCTTGAGCAAGCTTTCGAGGCGTTTGACTTCATCGGCGGTGTTGCTCAGGGATGCGCCTTCGGCCAGTTTCAAATCGGTCATCAGTTCCAGCCGGCCCGACGCAGGGAAGAATTGCTGCGGCACGAAGCGGAACATCGCCACCGAGGCAATAAACATCAGGATCGTCAGCACGATCACCGTTTTGCGTCGTCGCACACACCACTCCACCAGACGCCTGACACGTTGATAGAACGGTGTGCCGTAAGGGTCAGGCTGACCCGTGCCATGTTTGGCGGCATGAATCTTCGCCAGATCCGGCAGGAGTTTTTCCCCCAGATACGGCACAAAAACCACCGCCGCCACCCACGAGGCCAGCAACGCGATGGTCACCACCTGAAAGATCGAACGGGTGTATTCGCCGGTGCTCGATTGCGCGGTGGCAATCGGCAGGAACCCGGCGGCCGTGATCAGAGTACCGGTGAGCATCGGGAACGCCGTGCTGGTCCAGGCGTAACTCGCGGCCTTCACTCGGTCGAAACCCTGCTCCATTTTGATCGCCATCATTTCCACGGCGATGATCGCGTCGTCCACCAGCAAGCCCAGYGCCAGCACCAACGCACCGAGGGAAATCTTGTGTAGGCCGATCCCCAGGTAATACATGCTGGCAAAGGTCATTGCCAATACCAGCGGAATCGCCAGCGCCACCACCATGCCGGTGYGTACGCCGAGTGAGAAGAAGCTCACCAGCAACACAATCGCCAGGGCTTCTACGAGCACCTGTACGAATTCGCCGACCCCGGTTTTCACCGCAGCGGGCTGGTCCGATACCTTGCGCAATTGCATACCAGCCGGCAGGTTGTTCTGGATACGGTCGAACTCGATTTCCAGTGCCTTGCCCAAGACCAGAATGTCGCCACCGGCCTTCATCGCGACGGCCAGACCGATCGCGTTTTCAGCCATGAAGCGCATACGCGGTGCGGGAGGATCGTTGAAACCACGGCGAACATCAGCCACATCGGAAATGCGGAAGGTGCGATCACCGACGCGAATCGGAAAGTTCTCGATCTCATCGACGGTCTGAAAATTCCCCGAGACCCTTAGCTGCAATCGCTCGCTGGTGGTCTCGAAGAAACCAGCCGTCGACACCGCGTTCTGTTCTTCAAGCGCCTGCTGCACGGCGGCCAACGGCAAGCCAAGGGTGGCGAGCTTGACGTTGGACAGTTCGATCCAGATCTTCTCGTCCTGCAACCCGAGCAGGTCGACCTTGCCCACATCCTTGACCCGTTGCAGCTGGATCTGGATGCGGTCGGCGTAGTCTTTCAGTATCGCGTAATCAAAACCGTCGCCGGTCAGGGCGTAGATATTGCCGAATGTGGTGCCAAATTCATCGTTGAAAAACKGCCCCTGAATCCCTGGTGGCAAGGTGTGACGGATGTCGCTGACCTTCTTGCGGAGCTGATACCAGAGTTCGGGAATGCTCGCCGGGGGCATGGCTTCGCGCGCGATAAACGTCACTTGAGATTCACCCGGGCGCGAGAACGAGACAACGCGCTCGTACTCGCCGGTTTCCATCAGTTTCTTTTCGATGCGCTCGGTGACCTGCCGCGACACTTCCTGAGCCGTGGCCCCCGGCCAGTTGGTGCGAATCACCATCGCCCTGAAAGTAAACGGTGGATCTTCGCTTTGGCCGAGCTTGGTGTAGGAAAGTGCGCCGACTACAGACAGCAAGAGCATCAGGAACAGTACGATCTGGCGATTACGCAACGCCCATTCGGAAAGATTGAAACCCATCGGGAATTACTCCTTGTCCGCCAGTTTGACCACGCGGTTGGCGCGATCCACCGGACGCACTTGCTGCCCGTCATGCAGCACATGGACACCAGCGGCCACGACCCAGTCGCTGGCGTTCAGCCCTTCGAGCACCGGCACGGTTTTCTCGCCGAACGCGCCGATGCGGACCGGGGCTTTTTTCAGGGTGTTGTGGGCGCCGAGCACCCAAACGTAGGTCGCACCGTTTTCTGCCGTAACGGCCGATAAAGGCACCGACAGCGCGATGGTTTCTGCGGTCTGGATGAACACCCGGGCGCTTTGGCCGAGTTCCGCCGGGACTTTGCCGGCGGTGAACGCAATGCGAGCAGCGAAGGTGCGCGATTTCGGATCGGCGGCGGGCGACAGTTCGCGGATGCGTCCGGCAAAGCGCTGATCCGGTTGGGTCCAGAGTTCTACCGACACCGGCTGACCGATCTTGAAGCGGCCAAAGCTTTGTTCCGGCAGGCTGATCAACACTTCACGTTCACCATCGGTGGCGATGATGAACACGGTTTGCCCGGCTGCCACCACTTGCCCGACTTCCACGGCCCGCTTGGCCACCACGCCATCCTGAGGCGCGCGCAGCACCGCGTAGCTCGCCTGATTGGTCGAGACATTGAATTCGGCTTTGATTTGCTTGAGGCGTGCTTCACCGGAGCGATACAGGTTTTCGGTGTTGTCGTACTGCGAACGGCTGACCATCTGCCGGTCCATCAGGGTCTTGTAGCGATCCCGCTCGGCGCGTACCAGGCTCAGGTTGGCCTCAGCGGCAGCGACTTGGGCGCGGGTGGCTTCCAGTTGCAGGCGTACATCTTGGGGATCAAGTTCCGCCAGAGGCTGGTCAGCCTTGACTCGCTGCCCTTCGTCGACCAGTCGTCGGCTGACTTTGCCGCCAATGCGAAACGCCAGATCCGGCTCGTAACGCGCCCGCACTTCCCCCGGATAACTTTCCATCGCCTGCGCCGAAGGCTCTGGCTGCACTACCATGGCCGGGCGAATGGTGACTTGAGGCGCCTCTTCGTGACCACACGCAGTCAACAAAAACGCCAGGCTGACTGGCAACGCGAGGGACAAGACATAGCGGAACATGGTGAACGACCTTTCGCTAATGATGCTCGGAATAATTATACTGACCAGTATGGTATTAATAGCAAACTCACCAGTCCAGTATTAAAGCGAAATATGTCGAACAAACTTTCAGCACCCAGCGGTCCAGGCCGCCCCAAGGATCTGGCCAAGCGTCAGGCCATCCTCGATGCGGCGAAAATTCTGTTTGTGAGCAAGGGTTACGCGAACACCAGCATGGATGCCGTGGCGGCTGAGGCTGGCGTGTCCAAACTGACCGTCTACAGCCACTTCAACGACAAGGAGACGCTGTTTTCCGCCGCCGTGATGGCCAAGTGCGAAGAGCAACTGCCGCCGCTGTTTTTCGAGCTGGCGGACGGGGTGGCGGTAGAAACCGTGCTGCTGAACATCGCGCATGGCTTTCATCAGCTGATCAACAGCGACGAATCGGTGAACCTGCACCGCCTGATGATCACCCTCGGCAGCCAGGACCCGAAACTCTCGCTGATCTTCTTCGAGGCCGGGCCGCAACGCATGCTGGATGGCATGGAGCGGCTGCTGACTCAGGTTGATCAAAGCGGTGCGTTGAGCATTGATAAACCGCGTAATGCGGCTGAGCATTTCTTCTGCCTGCTCAAGGGTGGGGGCAATTTTCGATTGCTGTATGGCTGCGGTGGGCCGGTGGTCGGGGATGCTGCCGAGGAACATGTGCGGGAAGTGGTGACATTGTTTATGCGGGCTTATCGGCCACAGACAGCCTGATAGAAATGGGTTTACTGGTCTGGCCCCTTCGCGAGCAAGCCCGCTCCCACATTTGATCGAGTCCCCTCATGGGAATGCGGTTGAATGTGAGAGCGGGCTTGCTCGCGAAGCAGGCAACTCGGTCTTAAGGCTTCAGCGCTTTCTTGGGGTAAATGTCATACCGGCTGGATTTGCCATCCAGCGCATGACTCGGCTTGGGCCCGGCAATGCACGGTGCCTTGCGCGGCCGCTTCACTACAACTCGGTGACTGGCCAACGCCAATGCGGCTTCCAGCAATGCCGGCGCATCCGGGTCATCGCCCACCAATGGCCGGAACAGGCGCATTTCCTTCTTCACCAACGCGGTTTTCTCACGATGGGGAAACATCGGGTCGAGATAGATCACCTGCGGCGGCTCGCCTTCCCAATTACGCATCACCTCGATTGAGTTGCCCTTGAGTAATTTCATCCTCGCCACGATGGGTGCCACGTCGAAATCCTCCGCGCCGCGCGCCAGGCCATCCTCGAGCAAGGCACCGATCAGCGGCTGACGCTCGATCAGGCTCATCTCGCATCCCAGGCTCGCCAGCACGAACGCATCCTTGCCCAACCCCGCCGTGGCATCCAGAACACGCGGACGCACGCCCTGCGCGATGCCAACGGCCTTGGCGATCATCTGCCCCGTGCCGCCACCGAACAACCGGCGATGCGCCGCTCCGCCTTCGACGAAGTCCACCCGCACCGGCCCTGGCGCATCCGCCCCGAGCTGTTGCAACTGCAAACCCTGCTCGCCGACCTGCAAGGCAAACTCGCCGTCATCCACCTGCAGCGGCAAGCCCAGGCGCTCGGCCCATTGCTCGGCTTGTGGCTGAAAGGTCGTGGCCAGGGCCTCGACATGGATGCGGCAAACCGCCGGTTGATCAGTCATCGGAAAACACGCTCAAAAAATTAATGATCGGCAAAAACGGCCGATAACAAAACTAACGGGCATTTTGCCAGAGCTGAGCGTCGACCGAGAGAAATGTCAGACTTTCAACCCACAATCACAGGTTTTATCTCGCCCTACGGCGATTACAACCTGCGAAACACCCAGGCGCTGGGCGGTGTCAGTCACCTGTGGCAAGATTTTTTTGCCCGGGCACTGGCCGATCAGCCGGGTGATGGGGTACCGGAGTCGCTCAAGTTTCCGCCGGTCGATCTCGACAGCCCGGTCGAACCGATGGTTGGCAGCGAACTGCTGGCGCACATTGTCTCCCAGCGCGAATGCAACGTGACCGAAACCCTGGTTCGACCGCCCGAGCCGCTGTTTTTGCCGATTGCCGAGTTCGAAATGGACCTGGCCGATAAACCGGCCCCGCCGTTCCCGCCGGAAGAAATCGTCGCTCAGCAGAAACAACAGGACTTCGAAAGCGGCTGGGTCCGCCCGATCGTGCTCACTGCCG
This sequence comes from Pseudomonas sp. P5_B2, assembly GCF_056400445.1. Classification (NCBI taxonomy): domain Bacteria; kingdom Pseudomonadati; phylum Pseudomonadota; class Gammaproteobacteria; order Pseudomonadales; family Pseudomonadaceae; genus Pseudomonas; species Pseudomonas sp. P5_B2. The sequence continues at coordinate 5,777 of NZ_JBFULH010000082.1, forward strand.
GTCAACTCGTGCCAGAAGCCGGCCCGGCACCGCAACCGCGGCCGTTGCACCTGCCGATCGCCGAATTCGAAATGGACCTGCTGGACAAACCCTTCCCGCCGTTCTCCGCCCGAGAGCTGGTGGAACAACAGAAACAATTCGACTTCGATAACGGCTGGGCGCGTCCGATCGTTCTGCAAAACCTGCGCATCGCCGCCTGACCTTCAATAACAGGCCATCAGCGACATACCCACCACGGCCCGACATCCACATGAAAATGATTGTGATGGGCGGCGTTGTAATCCGGGCTCAACACCACACTGAACATCTCGCACGCACCGTCGCGGACCTGGCGTAGAAACCGTGCGTCCTGATTGGTTTTGGGCCAATCCTTGAGCACGCTGACGGTTCGGCCGTCTGCCAGACGGAAACCGGCAATGTCCAGGGCATTAGCCGACGCATGCTGACTGAGTCTGCCGTTGTCGCGGTTGTAAACGTTACGACAGGCAAAGCTGCCGAGATGATCGACCCGCGTTATCGCCTGCCCATAGACCGACTGCGCCGTGGGTTGCAGGACATGTCGATCAAACAACGCGAACGACACCGCGAGGCGGCAGCTGGCGAGGAAGGTACTGCTCAGCGCTATCTCACCACCCTGCACACGCAAGGCGTTGATCAGCGGGCACGTGGCGTCGAGGCTGTCGGCCTGGCGGGTTACGCGCAATCCGGAACTGCTCAAGGCCTGATCACACAACAGCGGGTCATCGCGCAAACGCATCAACTTGTAGCGAGTCAGCAAGTTCGGTTCTGCTTTCACGTCGAGTGGCGCCCATGGGTTCCACTGCGGTGGCAGGGAGATCCAGCCACGCCAGACACTCATGCCCGACGCGCCGATGATCAACAGCATCAGCAATAGCCACCACCGAAACCGCATTTTCAGCCTTTGAACAGTTGATTGGCTTTCGCGTACGGCATGGATCGCGAGGTAAACCCGAAGGTGCCCGAGGTTTTGATTTCTTCGGCCGCGCGGTAAAACTCGCCATACGCTGCCAGGGCCAGAGCCGAACCGACGCTGACGCGTTTGACGCCCATTTCGCTCAACTGCTCGACCGTGAGCTTGAGCCCGCCGGACATCAACACATTGACCGGTTTGGGCGCCACGGCACGGACCACCGCCAACACTTCTTCAGCACTGCGCAGCCCCGGCGCATAAAGCACGTCGGCCCCCGCCTCGGCGAACGCCTGCAAGCGGCGAATGGTGTCGGCGAGATCGGGATTGCCGTGTAGAAAATTCTCGGCACGCGCTGTCAGCATGAAAGGGAATGGCAAACTGCGCGCCGCCGCCACCGCGGCTTCAACGCGCGCCACGGCATGTTCGAAGCAGTAGATCGGCGCCGCTTCACGGCCCGTGGCATCTTCGATAGAGCCGCCGACAGCACCGGCCTCGGCTGCGCGCAAAATGCTTTGGGCGCACTCGGCAGGATCGTCGGCAAAACCGTTTTCCAGATCCACCGCTACTGGCAGATCCGTCGCAGCGACAATCGCACGAACATTCGCCAGCGTATCGTCCAGGGTCATCGCGCCGTCGGGGCGCGCATTGGAAAAGGCGTAACCGGCGCTGGTGGTCGCCAGCGCCTCGAAACCCAGGCTGGCGAGCATCTTCGCCGAGCCGGCATCCCACGGATTTGGAATGACAAAAGCGCCGGCGCGTTCGTGCAGAGCTTTGAACGCTTGGGCTCGAAGGGTTTGCGCATCCATTGGCAGGCTCCTGTAAAGGGGACGAATCCGTCTTAGAGCAGGCCAAGTTGCTCCGCTGCGGGCTTTCTGTATAGCTCAGGCAGCGGCGGCAGGCCAGGCAAACGCAGCATCAGTTGTGCGTGAAAACGTTGCGCCAGTTTGGCGGCCAGCAGGTTGTCGGCGGTGTGCAGGAAGATGTAGGGCGTGCGGCCCTCTTCGATCCATGCGGCGATTTTCTCGACCCACGGCAGCAAAAACGAATCGTTGGCTTCCAAGTGGGGATGGCCGATGAAACGCACTTGCGGGCACTGGGTGAACGCGGCCGGGCGCGGTGGCACTTTGGGCTTTTTCGATTGAGCGTGAAGCACTGACGGATCAGTAGACGTGCAACTGAACAGCGCACGCGGATCGAGGCAAATGCGCTCGACGCCGCGATCCAGCAGCAGACGATTGAGCATTCGCTCGGCATCGCCCTTGGCAAAAAACGCATCGTGGCGCACCTCGACGGCCAACGGCTGCTCCAGCAAATCGATGAAAGCGGCCAGTTCGGGCAAACGTTGCGGCGTGAAGCTTTTCGACAATTGCAGCCACAACGGCGAAACCCGCTCGCCCAAGGGGCTGAGCAATTGCACGAAGGTTTCGGCGGCAGTCAGTTGCTCGCGCAGGTCACCGCCATGGCTGATGTCACCGGGGAATTTGGCGGTGAAACGAAAGTGCTCGGGCATGGCTTCGGCCCAACGCTGCACCGTCGCAGCAGCCGGGCTCGCGTAGAAGGTCGTATTGCCTTCTACGGCGTTGAATATTTGGGTATAGAAATTTAGAAATTCGGAGGGTTTCGCGTCTGGCGGATAAAGGTAATCGCGCCAGGCGTTTTCACTCCAGGATGGGCAGCCGAGGTAGTAAGGCAGCCGCATCAGATGTACAAGTCGAGGCCCAGCACATCCGTATCCCAATCGACAAAACCCGCCGTGCTCAGGTAGCTGGCGAGTGCCGTGGCGACGCTTTTGCTCATGGCGCGCTGGTAGATCATGTCTTGTTGGCGTGCGGGGAGATTGCTCAGGCGCTGCGCAGAGGCTTTGGCAGCACGGGCGGCCATTTGCTCTTCGGAAGGGGTTTCCAGCTCACCGTCGATATCGACGTAGTCGTCTTCCGCCACAGGGCCTTTGCGAGGATTGCGCTTGATGGGATATGAGTGAGAGGAAACGCCGTCTATACGCATGAGTACATGTCCGGTATCAGTGATGGCAGTCTAGTGGCGCATTACCCACTTCGCAAACCGCTCGGTGATAACTAGAACACAGAATCTGGAAAAGGTTTAAAAGCCGGGGTTATAAATTGACGATTGGCTGGTTTGGAATACTTTGTGGTGAGGGGGCCTGTCGGAACGCCGCACCGCCCCGTTGGGTTGCGAAGCGACCCCAAGATTTCATCAGTCACACCGAGTCGGCAGGTTTGCGACTGCTACGCAGCCGAACGGGGGCAAGCCCCCTCGCCACAAAAGCTCTGTGGATTAACGCGCTTTCGGCGTCGCCACTTTATCGCGCAGATAAACCGGCTGCGCCTCATCCGCGACAATCGCCTCACCGCGCTCCCAGGCAAAACGCGCCAGTGTCAGAAGGTCTTCGGCATGCGGCAACATGCCCGCGTCGTGCCCGGTCAGGTTCACGGCAATGCGCTCGGCATAGCCCCAACCCGTGCCCGCGCCAAACCACTCGCCACTGGCATCCGCCGGCAACGCCGCCACTTCCGGAGGCAACACGGCTTCCTTGCCCGCCAGGCGCATCTCACCTGCTGTCTCGCGGTAGCAGCCCCAATACACTTCATCCATCCGTGCATCGATAGCGGCCGCTACTTGGCTCACGCCGTGTTCGCGATACGCCCGTTGCGCCAGCACCGCAAGGTTCGACACCGGCAATACCGGACGATCCAGGGCAAACGCCAAGCCTTGCACCACACCGATGGCGATCCGCACACCGGTAAATGCGCCCGGCCCACGCCCGAAGGCAATAGCATCGACCGCTTGGAGGGTGGTCCCGGCATCGGCGAGCAATTGCTGAATCATCGGCAACAACTTCTGTGCATGCAGGCGCGGGATCACCTCGTAATGGCTCGTGACTTTGCCGTCATGCAGCAAGGCAACGGAGCAAGCTTCAGTCGCGGTGTCCAGGGCCAGCAAGGTGCTCATCGATGTTTCCGTAAGAGAGGTCAGAAAAAGTGCGCCAGTATAAACAACTACGGCCCGCAAGCGGGCCGTAGAAGATGAAGCGTTTGATTAGCTCAGTGCTTCAAGCACTTTGCCGGTGATCGCTTCAACCGAGCCAACACCTTCGACGTGGCTGTACTTCGGTTTGCCTTGAGCGGCTGACAGCTCCTGGTAAAACTTCACCAGAGGCTCGGTCTGGGCGTGGTAGACCGACAGGCGATGACGCACGGTTTCTTCGGTGTCGTCTTTGCGCTGTACCAGATCATCACCGGTGATGTCGTCTTTACCGGCAGTTTTCGGCGGGTTGTAGACGATGTGGTACACGCGACCGCTGGCCTCGTGAACACGACGACCGGCGATACGCTGGACGATGTCTTCGTCTTTAACGTCGATTTCCAACACGTGGTCCAGCTCGACGCCGGCCTTCACCAGGGCTTCAGCCTGAGGAATGGTGCGCGGGAAACCGTCGAACAGGAAACCGTTCGCGCAATCGGCCTGGCTGATGCGTTCCTTGACCAGGTTGATGATCAGGTCATCGGATACCAGGCCACCGCTGTCCATGACGCTCTTGGCGATCAGGCCCAGCTCGGTGCCGGCCTTGACGGCTGCACGCAACATGTCGCCGGTGGAGATTTGCGGAATGCCGAATTTCTCGGTGATGAACTGTGCCTGAGTACCTTTACCGGCCCCGGGAGCTCCCAGCAGAATGACGCGCATCGATGTGCTCCTCAATTTTTATATGGATAACGTCAGATTCGCCTCGTGGGGCCAATCTCAAAATAGGGTCGTGGCCGCCCAAACGGCCAAAGGCTGATCAAGATACACAGCAGCTCCTGCCCACACAAGCCGCCGAAAGTCGGAGAAACCACCACCTTATGTGGCGTTTCGGTGCAGTGCACCAAGTCGCAACCCCATCATTAACTGTCGCCTGATCGACCTTTTCAGGCACTTGCCCATAGGCACCCGACACCTGCGCCAAGTGCCTCGCTCCACGGCAAAAAACCTTAGCCGGTATTGCGCAAACCGGCGGCAATCCCCGCCACAGACACCAGCAACGCCTGTTCTACCGGGCTGCCTTGGGCCATGTCCTGTTGTCGAGAACGGGCCAGCAACTCCGCCTGCAATAGATGAAGCGGGTCGAGGTAGGTGTTGCGCAAGCGGATGAATTCGAGGGTGTCTGGGCTATGTGCCAGTAGCTGCGACTGACCAGTCAACCCCAGGACCACGGCGCACGCCTGCGACAATAGGTCGCGTAAATGCACACCTAAAGGAAGCAAATCCGGCTCGACCAAGCGCTCATCGTAGGATCGGGCGATATCCGCGTCAGCTTTGGCCAAGACCATTTCCAGCATGTCGATGCGGGTGCGGAAGAACGGCCATTGCTCGCGCATCTGCCCCAACAACTCGCCTTCACCACGTTCCAGCGCCTTGCTCAACGCGGCTTCCCAGCCCAACCAGGCCGGCAACATCAGGCGTGTCTGGGTCCAGCCGAAGATCCACGGAATGGCGCGCAGGCTTTCTATCCCGCCGGCGCGGCGCTTGGCCGGACGACTGCCCAGCGGCAAGCGCCCCAGTTCCTGTTCCGGCGTGGACTGGCGGAAATACTCGACAAATTGCGGGTTCTCACGCACCACGGCGCGGTACGCCTTGACGCCATCGGCGGCCAATTCGTCCATCAAATGACGCCAGGCAGGCTCCGGTGGCGGCGGAGGCAGCAAGGTCGCTTCCAACACCGCGGCCAGGTACAGATTGAGGTTTTGCTCCGCGATGTCCGGTAGGCCGAATTTGAAACGAATCATTTCCCCTTGCTCGGTCGTGCGGAATCGCCCAGCGACCGAACCTGGCGGCTGCGACAGAATCGCCGCGTGCGCCGGACCGCCGCCACGCCCCACGGTGCCACCGCGACCATGGAACAACAGCAGCTCCACTTGCTGCTCGCGGCAGATGTCGACCAAGCGTTCCTGCGCCCGATACTGCGCCCAGGCCGCCGCCGTCGTGCCTGCGTCCTTGGCCGAGTCGGAGTAGCCGATCATCACTTCTTGGGGGCCTTGCAAGCGCGAACGATAGCCCGGCAGCAGCAACAGCTTTTCGATCACCGGGCCGGCGTTATCGAGGTCTGCAAGAGTTTCGAACAGCGGCACCACACGCATCGGCCGCAGCACGCCAGCCTCTTTGAGCAGCAGTTGCACGGCGAGCACGTCGGAGGCGGCACCGGCCATGGAGATCACATACGAACCGAGCGATGCTCCGGGCGCGGCGGCGATTTCCCGACAGGTTGCGAGCACTTCGGCGGTGTCGGCCGAGGGCTTGAAATACGTCGGCAGCAAGGGCCGACGGCTGTTCAGCTCGCGCATCAGGAAGGCGATGCGCTCGTCCTCGCTCCAGTCTTCGTAGCGACCGAGACCCAGGTAATCGGTGATTTCGGTCATGGCCGCGGTATGCCGCGATGAATCCTGACGCACATCGAGGCGCACCAGGAACAGGCCGAAGGTCACCGCACGACGCAGGCAATCGAGCAACGGGCCGTCGGCGATCACGCCCATGCCGCACTCATGCAACGAGTGGTAGCACAGCTCCAGCGGATCCAGCAGGTCGCGGTTGTTTTGCAGCACATCGGCCGGTGCCGGGGTAGTTTTGGTCAAGGATGCATGCGCCCAGTTACGCGTCGCGCGCAGGCGTTCGCGCAGCTGTTTAAGTACGGCGCGATACGGTTCAGCACTGTCCCCGGCCTTGGCTATTAATGCCTCGCTGGCTTGTTGCATCGACAATTCGGCCGCCAGTTGATCGACATCGCGCACGTACAAATCGGCGGCCATCCAGCGCGCCAGCAGCAACACTTCACGGGTGACGCTAGCGGTCACGTTGGGGTTGCCGTCGCGGTCGCCGCCCATCCACGAGGCGAAACGAATCGGTGCGGCCTGCAGTGGCAAGCGCAGGCCAGTGGCGTCATGCAGGGCTTTATCGGCCTTGCGCAGGTAATTGGGGATGGCCTGCCACAGCGAATGTTCGATCACCGCGAAGCCCCACTTGGCTTCGTCCACCGGCGTCGGGCGGGTGCGGCGGATTTCTTCGGTGTGCCAGGCTTCGGCGATCAGGCGCTGCAATTTCGCCTGGATCTGCTCGCGTTCGGCCGGGGTCAGGTCGCGATGGTCTTGCGCAGCCAGTTGCGCGGCAATCGCGTCGTACTTCTGGATCAGCGTGCGGCGCGCGACTTCGGTCGGGTGCGCGGTCAGCACCAGCTCGATCTCCAACCGCCCCAATTGCCGGGCCAGGGCGTCGGCGCTGTGGCCTTCTGCGCGCAAGCGAGCAAGCAGTTCCGGCAACACGCGCGCCTCGAACGGTGCAGGCTGCGAGGCTTCGCGGCGGTGAATCAGCTGATATTGCTCGGCGATGTTGGCCAGGTTGAGAAACTGGTTGAACGCCCGCGCCACCGGCAGCAACTCGTCTTCGCTCAATTGATTGAGGCTGGCGCTCAGTTCCGCGTCCATCGAACCACGGCGGTCGGCCTTGGCGCCCTTGCGGATCTGCTCGATCTTGTCGAGAAAACCGTCCCCGTACTGGTCACGAATGGTGTTGCCCAGCAGCTCACCCAGCAGGTGAACGTCTTCGCGCAAGCGTGCATCAATATCGGTCATCAGCAGTTCTCCAGCAAAAATCCGGGCGGCCATGAACATCATGCTTTGGCCCCAAGAGTGCCGCCGTAAAGCCGTTCTTACAAGCAAACGACGAATCGACTTTAAACTCCGTGCGCAGAAGCTAGTCTGAAGAGAGAGCTACACAAAGGCTTTCGCCGGCCACTGCCGGTCACTGACACGGCCTGCCACGAGCAGGAACGCATTGAGGTCACTATGAAAATTCGCGAGCTTGCCCAGCATTGGGAAGAAAATGCCAAGGGTCGTCTGACCGAGACGGGCTACACGATTCATCTGGACGTGGAAGCCGCCGCACGGCTGGCGGCCATTACTGACATGTATCCCAAACGCCAACCCGAAGAGCTTTTGGGTGAACTGATCGGCGCCGCCCTGGAAGAGCTCGAGAAAAGCTTTCCCTACGTGAAAGGCTCGACCGTTGTGGCCACAGACGAAGAAGGTGATCCGCTGTACGAAGACGTCGGTCCTACACCGCGTTTTCTCGCTTTGTCCCGGCGTCATTTGCACGATTTATCGGCCGGTAGCGACAAGCAAAAACACTGATCAAGCCGATATAAAACTGTGGGAGCCCTGTGGCGAGGGGCTCGCCCCCGTTTGAGTGCGTAGCACTCACAAGATCTTTGGCACATAGAGATTTTGGGGCCGCTTCGCAGCCCGACGGGGGCAAGCCCCCTCGCCACAGGTCGCCCCCAAAGGAGTTGTGATCCCCTTCAAAAATGGCGTGTTTCCCAGCATAAAAAAGCTTGGTAATACCGCCTCGCACCGCCAAAGTTCCCGATTTAGAGCCTTGTGTTCTTTTCCCTATGCGGGGTGAATTTCTCTGAACTTTTAAAAAATGCCACCGGTCGTACCCAGTAACCACGCCTGGTACGGACGTTTCATTTCGCGCATCAAGTATGTCGGCTACGGCTCCAGACC
>NZ_JBFULH010000083.1:0-13996 GCF_056400445.1 Pseudomonas sp. P5_B2
GATCAGCTTCGGCATCATGCTGGGTGCATTCGGGTTGTTTCTGGTGGATCGGAGGGTGGCTGACGCGTCGCCGGAACTGCTCATCGGATCGCTGGAGCGGCCAGTGATTCCACCACGGATCTGGTTGTTTGTCTTTGCCATCATCGCGCACAACATTCCTGAAGGCATGGCAGTCGGCGTTTCTGCCGGGGGTGGCATGCCCGATGCTGACAGTCTGGCGATGGGCATCGCTTTGCAGGATGTCCCGGAAGGGCTGGTGATTGCGTTGGTGTTGGCTGGGGCGGGCATGTCGAGGGTCAAGGCATTCCTGATCGGTGCGGCATCAGGGTTGGTCGAGCCGGTATTTGCGCTGTTGTGCGCGTGGCTGGTGAGCCTTGCCGAGCTGTTGTTGCCTTTAGGCCTGGCGCTGGCGGCGGGGGCAATGCTGCTAGTGGTCACCCATGAAGTGATTCCCGAATCACGACGCAATGGTCACGACAAGCTCGCCAGTCTTGGCTTGCTGATCGGGTTTTGTCTGATGATGGTGATGGATACGGCGTTGGTCTAGAGGACGGACGCGGACTTTGTAGCAGCTGGCGAAGCCTGCGTCCGGCTGCGTCGCAGTCGTAAAACCGGATTACACGGTTTTCCTGAAAGACCGCTGTGCCTGATTTTACGTCTGCTGCGCAGCCGGACGCAGGCTKCGCCAGCTGCTACAGGGGTTACTCGCCTTYGCCGAAGTAATCGTTGATCAAATTCACCAATGCCTGCAGCGCCTCATCAGCCTGATCACCTTCAGTGCTCAGGTGGATTTTGGTGCCCTTGCCCGCAGCGAGCATCATCATTGCCATGATGCTTTTACCGTCGACCGTGGATTCCGGCGTGCGTCCTACCCTAATCGTGCAATCCTTGAATTCACCGGCAACGCCAACAAATTTTGCAGAAGCACGGGCATGCAGGCCCAGCTTGTTGATGATTTCGATTTCCTGAGCAGGCATCGCGATGTGAATCCTTTAGCTGAGGTCGCGGTGGCGGACCTGGACGTTCTTCAGGGATTGTTGCAGAACCTGACCCAGACRTTCGGTCAGGTAGACGGAGCGGTGATGTCCTCCGGTGCAGCCAATGGCGATGGTGACATAAGCGCGGTTGCTCGCGGCAAAGCGCGGCAACCACTTGAGCAAATACGAGGAAATGTCCTGGAACATCTCTTCGACGTCCGGTTGGGCTGCCAGGTACTCGGCCACCGGTTGATCGAGCCCGGACTGCGCACGCAGTTCCGGCTTCCAGTAGGGGTTGGGCAGGCAGCGCACGTCGAACACCAGGTCCGCGTCCACCGGCATGCCACGTTTGAACCCGAAAGACTCGACCAGGAACGCAGTACTCGCTTCCGGCTGGTTCAGCAGGCGCAGCTTGATGGTGTCGCGTAGCTGATACAGGTTCAGGTTGGTGGTATTGATTTTGAGATCTGCCAGATCGGCGATGGGTCCCAGCAGATTGCTTTCGTCCTCGATTGCCTCGGCCAACGATCGGTTGGCGCTGCTCAGCGGGTGACGACGGCGGGTTTCGGAAAAGCGTTTGAGCAAGGTTTCTTCGTCGGCGTCCAGGTACAGCACATCGCATTTGATATGCCGACTACGGACTTCCTCGAGCAATTCGGGAAACCGCGAAAGGTGACTCGGCAGGTTACGCGCATCGATGGATACGGCGACCAGCGGTTGTGAGAGTTCGGTATGAATCAGCGCTCGTTCCGCCAGTTCCGGCAGCAGGCCGGCGGGCAGGTTGTCGATGCAGTAGTAGCCGTTGTCCTCGAGAACATTGAGGACGGTGCTTTTACCTGAGCCGGAGCGGCCGCTGACGATGATCAAGCGCATGATTACTGACCGTTTTGCTCGTCCAGGACAACCTGATACAAGGCTTCGTTGCTCGGGGCGCTGCGAAGACGATCACGGACTTCCTTGCGATCGAGCATGCTGGCGATCTGGCGGAGCAGTTCCAGGTGCGCATCGGTAGCCGCTTGCGGGACCAGCAGTACGAACAGCAGGTCAACCGGAGCGCCGTCGATGGCGTCGAAATCAATGGGGGCGTCAAGGTGCATCAAGGCGCTGATGGGGGACTCGCAGCCCTTCAGGCGACAGTGGGGGATGGCGATGCCGTTGCCAAAACCGGTCGACCCGAGTTTTTCACGGGCAATCAAAGCCTCGAAGACATCTTGCATCTCCAGATCCGGCACTTCCCGGGCGATCAGGTTGGCAATTTGCTCGAGGGCTTTCTTTTTACTGCCGCCCGGCACGTTCACGAGGGAACGGCCGGGGGTCAGGATATTTTCAAGTCGGATCATGGGTTGGGAGTGTTAACGACCGGTCGCACCCTGGAGGAGGCTCTGGGTCTTTTCCTTATGCTTTTTGAGTTGTTTATCCAGCTTGTCGGTCAGTGAGTCGATCGCTGCGTACATATCGGTATGTTCCGCGTTGGCGACCACTTCATTGCCGGGAATATGCAGGGTGGCTTCGATTTTCTGCTTCAGCTTCTCGACCGTCATCGTGACCTGCACGTTGGTGATCTTGTCGAAATGCCGCTCTAATCGTTCGAGTTTTTCGCCGATATAGGCGCGCAGGGGTTCGGTCACTTCCAGTTGGTGTCCACTGATGTTGACTTGCATACAGCTTCTCCTTCGTTGCCAGTGCATAAAGCGGTAGATCAAATGATCTACCACTGGAACGCTGTGGCGTGGCTCTACATCAACCGCTTGCGTTCGCTCGAAGGCGCGATCCCGAGGGACTCGCGGTACTTGGCGACGGTGCGGCGAGCCACCTGAATGCCTTGTGCCTCCAGTAAACCAGCGATCTTGCTGTCACTCAACGGCTTTTTCTGATTTTCCGCAGCAACCAGTTTTTTGATGATCGCGCGGATCGCTGTGGACGAGCATTCACCGCCTTCGGAGGTGCTGACGTGGCTGGAAAAAAAGTATTTCAGTTCATAGATTCCCCGAGGGGTATGCATGAACTTTTGCGTGGTCACCCGTGAGATTGTCGATTCGTGCATGCCCACTGCTTCGGCTATGTCATGCAGGACCAGTGGTTTCATGGCTTCATCGCCGTACTCCAGGAAGCCGCGCTGATGCTCGACGATCTGGGTGGCGACTTTCATCAGTGTTTCGTTACGGCTTTGCAGGCTCTTGATGAACCAGYGGGCCTCTTGCAACTGATTGCGCATGAAGGTGTTGTCGGCGCTGGTGTCGGCGCGACGGACAAACCCTGCGTATTGAGCGTTGACCCGCAGCCGTGGCACTGATTCCTGATTCAGTTCCACCAGCCAGCGCTCGTTGTCCTTGCGTACGATAACGTCGGGAACGACGTACTCGGCTTCGCTGGATTCGATCTGCGAGCCGGGGCGCGGGTTGAGGCTCTGGACCAGTTCGATGACCTGGCGCAGTTCATCTTCCTTGAGCTTCATGCGGCGCATCAGCTGGCTGTAGTCGCGGCTGCCGAGCAGGTCGATGTAGTCGCTGACCAGGCGCTTGGCTTCGGCGAGCCAAGGCGTCTTGGCTGGCAATTGGCGCAATTGCAGCAGCAGGCATTCACCCAGGTTACGAGCGCCGATACCGGCCGGCTCGAATTGCTGGATGCGGTGGAGGACGGCTTCGATTTCGTCCAGTTCGATGTCCAGTTCCGGATCGAAGGCTTCGAGGATTTCCTCGAGGGTTTCGTCCAGGTAGCCCTGATTGTTGACGCAGTCGATCAGGGTCACGGCGATCAGGCGATCGGTGTCGGACATCGGTGCCAGGTTCAATTGCCACAACAGGTGGCTTTGCAGGCTCTCGCCGGCCGATGTGCGAGTGGTGAAGTCCCATTCGTCGTCATCGTTGCTCGGCAGGCTGCTGGCGCTGGTCTGGTAAACGTCTTCCCATGCGGTATCGACCGGCAGGTCATTGGGAATGCGCTCGTTCCAGTCACCTTCCTCGAGGTTGTCCACCGTGGGAGCGGTCTCCTGGTAGGAGGGCTCTTGAATATCGGCGTTGGGTGGCTGCTCGGCTTTGTCGGCCAAGGGGTCGGCGTTGTCGAAGTCGTCGCCTTCTTCCTGGCGTTCGAGCATCGGATTGGACTCCAATGCCTCCTGGATTTCCTGTTGCAGGTCCAGGGTCGACAATTGGAGCAGGCGGATGGCCTGTTGCAGCTGCGGTGTCATCGTCAGCTGCTGGCCCATTCTCAAGACTAGCGATGGTTTCATGGCAGGGGCTTAAACCTTATTCGCCGGCGCACATGCGCCATCCACTACAGGGCGCCGGGGCGCCAAACATAAGCAAATTATATGCCCGAAATTGCAGTGTTTGCCTAGAGCGCTGTAACAATAAAAAAGTGTTGATTTTTTATCGCGGCAAGCGCTCGAGCGGACAGCCAGACACCTCAACGCTTACAGGCGGAACTCATGGCCCAGATAGACTTCTTTCACCAGATCGTTGGCCAGGATAGTGGCGGCATCGCCTTCGGCAATCAGCTGACCATCGTTGACGATGTAGGCGGTTTCGCAGATATCCAGGGTTTCACGAACGTTGTGGTCAGTGATCAGCACGCCAATGCCCTTGGCCTTGAGGTGGTAGATGATCTGTTTGATGTCGCCGACCGAAATCGGGTCCACGCCGGCGAAGGGTTCGTCCAGCAAGATGAATTTCGGGTTGGTAGCCAGTGCCCGGGCGATTTCTACACGGCGGCGTTCGCCGCCCGACAGGCTCATGCCGAGGTTGTCGCGGATGTGGCTGATGTGGAATTCCTGCAGCAGGCTTTCCAGCTCTTTGCGACGCCCGGCCTTGTCAAGTTCCTTGCGGGTCTCGAGGATCGCCATGATGTTGTCGGCGACCGAGAGTTTGCGGAAGATCGACGCTTCTTGCGGCAGATAGCCGATACCGGCCTTTGCACGACCGTGCATTGGCTGGTGACTGACGTCCAGATCGTCGATCAGCACACGACCCTGATCGGCCTGCACCAGGCCGACAATCATGTAGAAGCAAGTGGTCTTGCCGGCGCCGTTAGGACCCAGCAGGCCGACGATTTGACCGCTGTCGATCGACAGGCTGACGTCACGCACGACCTGGCGGCTCTTGTAGCTCTTGGCCAGATGCTGAGCTTTCAGAGTTGCCATTTAAGGGGCCTTTTGCTCGTCGGTTTTCTTCTTCGGCTGAATCACCATGTCGATACGCGGACGCGATTCGGTCACCTTGCTACCGGTAGCGCGACCGGCACTGGCGAGTTTTTTCTCGGTGTCGTAGACGATTTTCTCGCCTTGGGTGATGTTGTTGTCCTTGTCGACTACTTTTGCCTTGTCGATCAATATGACGCGATTTTGTGGGGCGAGGTACTGGATGGTCACCCCCCAACCCTGGACAGGCTTGGTGTCGCCGGCAGTCTGCAGTTGCTCGAAGTAGGCCAGATTGCCTACCGAGGTCACCACGTCGATTTCACCAGACTGGGTGCGGGTCATGGTCACTTTATTGCCGGTAACCTTCATCGAACCCTGGGTGATGATCACGTCGCCCGTATAGGTAGCAACGCCGTTCTTGTCGTCCAGTTGGGCGTCGTCGGCTTGTATGCGGATAGGCTGCTCTTGATCGTTTGGCAGAGCCCAGGCGCTCACGCTTCCCAGTGCTGCGCCCAGACTGAGCAAAATAGGGAGGGTTTTAACGAGCCTCATACTGTCCTCTTACGTTAGATAGCAGGTGTATCCTGCTTTCTTTCAAGTACGCTTTCATTCCGATGCCTGTCGATACACCGCCAGCGCCGTCGATACTAACGGGTTGATCGGTCTGCGCATATTGCTGCTGCGGGAACACAGTCATACGGGTGGTGGTAATCAGGGTCCTGCGGTTTTTTTCGTCGAAACGGGTAATGCGTACCTTATCGATGAGCTCGACCTGAGTGCCATCCGGGTTGACTTCCCCGTGCTCGCTCTGGACGTGCCAGGGAAACTGCGTACCGCGAAACATGTTCAGGTCGGGATTGGTCAGCAACGTTACTTCGGACGCTTTCAGGTGTTCGACCTTGTCGGACGTCATTTCGTACTGCAGTTTGCCGTCCGGCAGGTATTGCACGCTGTGGGCGTTGATCGCGTAATAGTCGATCGCGCTTTCATCGACCTTGACCACAGGTTTGTCGAGGAAGCGTTCCGGGCTGATATTCCAGTAGCCGACCGCAGCGAACAGCGCGGCGATGCAACTGAATAGCAGGACGTTGCGAAACTTTTTGCTCAGCATAGTGGGCTCACAGGTACTCAGCGTTGGCTGCGTCGAGGCGGCCCTGGGCGCGCAGGATCAACTCGCAGAATTCGCGAGCGGCACCCTCGCCACCCCGGGCAACGGTAATGCCATGAGCGTTTTCACGCACGAAGCTGGCGGCGTTGGCTACTGCCATGCCCAGGCCGACGCGGCGAATCACCGGCAGGTCCGGCAGGTCGTCACCGAGGTAGGCCACTTGTTCATAGCTTAGGTTGAGTTGAGCCAGAAGCCCGTCCAGCACCACCAATTTGTCTTCGCGCCCCTGAAAAAGGTGGGGGATGCCGAGGTTTTTCGCTCGCCGTTCGACCACCGGGGTTTTGCGGCCGCTGATGATAGCGGTCTGCACGCCCGCTGCCATCAGCATCTTGATGCCTTGGCCGTCGAGCGTATTGAATGTCTTGAATTCACTGCCGTCTTCGAGAAAGTACAGGCGTCCGTCGGTCAGCACGCCATCGACGTCGAACACCGCGAGTTTGATCTGTTTGCCGCGTTGCAGCAGGTCCGTGTTCATTACATTACTCCTGCACGCAGCAAATCGTGCATGTTCAAGGCGCCGACCGGACGGTCTTCGCTGTCGACCACGACCAGGGCGTTGATTTTGTGGTCTTCCATAATTTTGAGGGCCTCGGCAGCGAGCATTTCGGCGCGGGCGGTCTTGCCATGAACAGTCATGACCTGTTCGACGGTGGCGCTGTGGATGTCGATGCTGCGATCGAGTGTGCGACGCAAATCACCATCGGTGAAGATCCCTGCCAGTTTGCCGTCAGCCTCCACAATGACAGTCATGCCCAAGCCCTTGCGGGTCATTTCCATCAATGCATCTTTAAGCAGGGTGCCGCGCTGAACCTGTGGCAACTCTTGTCCGGCGTGCATGACATTTTCGACTTTCAACAGCAGACGTCGGCCAAGCGCACCACCGGGGTGGGAAAAGGCGAAGTCTTCAGCGGTAAAGCCACGAGCTTCCAGCAGCGCGACGGCCAGGGCATCGCCCATCACCAGGGCGGCCGTGGTAGAGGAGGTGGGTGCCAGGTTTAGCGGGCAGGCCTCGTGTTCGACGTGAACGTTGAGGTTGACCTCGGCGGCCTTGGCCAGCGGGGAGCCCGGGTTGCCGGTCATGCTGATCAATTKAATGCCCAGGCGCTTGATCAGTGGCAGCAGGGTGACGATTTCATTGGTGGAACCAGAGTTCGACAGGGCCAGGATGATGTCATCGCGCGTAATCATGCCCATGTCGCCGTGGCTGGCTTCGGCCGGGTGGACGAAAAAAGCCGTGGTGCCGGTGCTGGCCAAGGTCGCGGCGATCTTGTTGCCGATGTGTCCTGATTTACCCATGCCGACCACCACCACGCGGCCTTTGCTGGCCAGAATCATCTCGCATGCGCGTACGAAATCTGCATCGATGTGGGGCAGCAAGCCTTCTACGGCTTCCAGTTCGAGGCGGATTGTGCGTTGTGCTGATTGAATCAGGTCGCTGGATTGGCTCATGTCAGAAATCGGATAGCCTGATGAAAAGGCGGCGATTATAGCGGTAATGATCAAAACCCTCACGCAAGTTCGTTACGCTTTGTTATGCCCGATGACGGACTCCCCTCTAAACAAGGCTTTTTACCGGTGATATTACTGAATATGGCCTGGCTTTGGCATTGGGCGCAGGGCCTTTGCAGTGATATAGTTCGCGGCCAGTTCGGCCTGCCAAGGGAGGTATGTGCTTTCGTCAGAAAGTCAGGCGTCCGAGTGAGAGGCTGCATCGCAAGGAGTTTAGATGAGTGCCGATAACGCCTACGCGGTCGAGCTGAAGGGACTGTCCTTCAAGCGCGGTACGCGCAGCATTTTCAATAACGTCGATATCCGTATCCCGCGCGGCAAGGTCACCGGCATCATGGGGCCTTCCGGCTGTGGCAAAACCACGCTGTTGCGGTTGATGGGCGCACAATTGCGTCCAACAAAAGGCGAAGTCTGGGTCAACGGCCAGAACCTGCCGAAGTTGTCGCGCAGTGATCTGTTCGATGCGCGCAAGCACATGGGCGTGCTGTTCCAGAGCGGCGCCCTGTTTACCGACCTCGATGTGTTCGAGAACGTCGCCTTTCCGCTGCGCGTTCATACCGAGCTGCCGGAAGAAATGATCCGTGACATCGTCCTGCTTAAATTGCAGGCCGTGGGCTTGCGTGGCGCCATCGACCTGATGCCTGACGAATTGTCCGGTGGCATGAAGCGTCGTGTAGCGCTGGCCCGGGCGATTGCCCTCGATCCGCAGATCCTCATGTACGACGAACCCTTTGTCGGCCAGGACCCCATCGCCATGGGAGTGCTGGTGCGCCTGATCCGCCTGCTCAACGATGCGCTGGGTATCACCAGTATCGTGGTTTCCCACGATCTGGCGGAAACCGCGAGCATCGCCGACTACATCTATGTCGTGGGTGAAGGCCAGGTATTGGGGCAGGGGACTCCCGAGGAATTGATGAACTCTGAGGAGCCGCGGATCCGTCAATTCATGACCGGCGAGCCCGACKGTCCGGTCGCATACCACTTTCCAGCGACGGATTACCGCGCAGATCTTCTGGGGAAGCGTTGATGCGCAAGATTTCATTATTAGGACGCGTGCGACGGTTTGGTCACGCCGGCATCGATGTGCTGGCGGTGTTTGGTCGTTCGACGATATTCCTGTTTCATGCCTTGCTCGGTCGCGGTGCCATCGGCGGCGGTTTTGGCTTGCTGATCAAGCAACTGCATTCAGTGGGCGTGATGTCCCTGGTGATCATTGTGGTCTCCGGGGTGTTCATCGGGATGGTGCTGGCGCTGCAAGGCTTCAGCATTCTGTCGAGCTACGGCTCGGAGCAGGCGGTCGGGCAGATGGTTGCGCTCACGCTCCTGCGTGAACTGGGGCCTGTGGTGACGGCGTTGTTGTTCGCCGGGCGTGCCGGTTCGGCGCTGACTGCCGAAATCGGCAACATGAAATCCACCGAACAGTTGTCCAGTCTGGAAATGATTGGTGTCGACCCGCTCAAATACATTGTTGCCCCGCGCCTGTGGGCCGGCTTCATTTCCCTGCCGGTGCTGGCGATGATCTTCAGCGTGGTGGGTATCTGGGGCGGTTCGTGGGTGGCAGTCGACTGGCTGGGTGTGTATGAAGGGTCCTACTGGTCGAACATGCAAAACAGCGTGACGTTCACTGATGATGTGCTCAATGGCATCATCAAAAGCATCGTCTTCGCGTTCGTCGTGACCTGGATCGCCGTATTCCAAGGCTATGACTGTGAGCCCACTTCCGAGGGGATCAGTCGTGCCACTACCAAGACCGTGGTGTATGCCTCTTTGGCTGTACTCGGCCTGGACTTTATTCTGACCGCTTTGATGTTTGGAGATTTCTGATGCAAAACCGCACCCTGGAAATCGGTGTCGGCCTTTTCTTGCTGGCTGGCATTCTGGCTTTGTTGCTGCTGGCGTTGCGGGTGAGTGGTCTGTCCCCAAGCCCGAGCACCGATACCTATAAACTTTATGCGTACTTTGACAATATTGCCGGTTTGACGGTCAGAGCCAAAGTGACCATGGCCGGTGTGACCATCGGTAAGGTCACAGCAATCGATCTGGACCGCGACAGCTTCACCGGTCGGGTGACCATGCAACTGGAAAAGCGCGTAGATAACCTGCCGACTGATTCCACTGCATCTATCCTGACCGCTGGCCTGTTGGGCGAGAAGTACATCGGTATCAGCGTGGGCGGCGAAGAAGCCTTGCTCAAGGATGGTGGAACCATTCATGACACCCAGTCGTCGCTGGTGCTCGAAGACCTGATCGGTAAATTTTTGCTCAATACCGTTAGCAAAGAAGCCAAATGAGGAGCTTTTGAATGATCTCTACCTTGCGACGTGGCCTGTTGATAGTACTCGCGGCACTGCCGTTGATGGCTAACGCCGTAGCGGCGCCTTCCGCGCACGAACTGGTACTGGACACCACCAACCGGATGCTGGCCGATCTGTCGGCCAACAAAGAGAAGTACAAGCAAGACCCGAAGGACTTTTATACGGCGTTGAACACGATCGTCGGACCTGTGGTGGATGCCGAGGGCATTTCCAAGAGCATCATGACGGTCAAGTACTCAAAGAAAGCCACGCCGGCACAGATGAAAACCTTCGAAGAGAACTTCAAGAAGGGCCTGTTCCAGTTTTATGGCAATGCTTTGCTTGAGTACGACAACCAGGGCATCACTGTTGATCCAGCCAAAGACGAATCGGGCGACCGCACCAGCGTCGGCATGACAGTCAAAGGCCGCAGCGGCACGATCTATCCCGTGACTTACACGCTCGAGAAGATCAATGGCGAGTGGAAGCTGCGCAATGTGATCATCAACR
The DNA here is from genome assembly GCF_056400445.1 of Pseudomonas sp. P5_B2. Lineage (NCBI taxonomy): Bacteria > Pseudomonadati > Pseudomonadota > Gammaproteobacteria > Pseudomonadales > Pseudomonadaceae > Pseudomonas > Pseudomonas sp. P5_B2. The sequence goes on from NZ_JBFULH010000083.1 coordinate 10,594, forward strand.
GCATCAACATCGGCAAGCTGTTCCGTGATCAGTTCGCTGATGCGATGCAGCGCAATGGCAACGACCTGGACAAGACCATCAACGGTTGGGCCGGGGAAGTGGCCAAAGCCAAGGCATCAACCGAGACTCAGGCCCAATGAGTGTGTCGGCCATTCGCATGAGCGAATCCGGCGAGCTGCTGTTGAGTGGCATGCTGGACTATCGCACCGGCCCGGATCTGCGTAAGCAGGGGCAGGCGTTGATCAAGTCCAGCACGGTTACCGAACTGGTGGTTGATTGTTCGGCAGTGTTGAAGTCCAGCAGTGTCGGCTTGTCGCTGCTGCTGTGCTTCATGCGTGACGCAGAAGCGGCCGGCAAGGCGCTGAGCATTCGCGGGATGCCCGAAGACATGCGTGAAATCGCTCAGGTCAGCGAATTGACCGAGCTGTTGGCGCACCCCTGACCGCATCTATAAAGAAGCCCCCCGTCAGAGTCCTGCTTAGCGGGGTTCGCAGGCGCGGGGCTTTTTTGTATGATGTCCGACCCGTGCGCACAGGGCGCCGATTGAGGTTGAGCATGCAGGCCGTAGAAGTGAAGAGCTTCCTTGAAGGAAAGCTGCCCGGAACGTTGGTAGAAGTTGAGGGCGAAGGCTGCAACTTTCAGCTGAACGTGATTAGCGATGAACTGGCGGCGTTGAGCCCGGTGAAGCGTCAGCAGCAGATCTATGCCCATTTGAACCCATGGATCACCGATGGCAGCATCCATGCGGTCACTATGAAATTTTTCAGCAGCGCGGCCTGGGCCGAGCGCACCTGAGCCCAAGGGCGTCGAGATTCTTATGGATAAATTGATTATTACCGGCGGCGTTCGTCTTGATGGCGAAATCCGCATTTCCGGGGCAAAGAACTCTGCCCTGCCGATCCTGGCTGCAACCCTGCTGTGTGATGGCCCTGTCACCGTGGCCAACCTGCCACACCTGCACGACATCACCACGATGATCGAGCTGTTCGGTCGCATGGGCATTGAGCCAGTGATCGACGAGAAACTCAGCGTCGAAATCGACCCGCGCACCATCAAGACCCTGATCGCACCGTACGAGCTGGTTAAAACCATGCGTGCGTCGATCCTGGTACTCGGTCCGATGGTTGCCCGTTTCGGCGAAGCCGAAGTCGCACTGCCTGGCGGTTGCGCCATCGGTTCGCGCCCGGTCGACCTGCACATCCGCGGCCTTGAAGCCATGGGTGCGGTCATCGACGTCGAAGGCGGCTACATCAAGGCCAAGGCACCTGAAGGCGGCCTGCGCGGCGCGCACTTCTTCTTCGATACCGTCAGTGTGACCGGTACTGAAAACATCATGATGGCGGCTGCTCTGGCCAAAGGCCGCAGCGTTCTTGCAAACGCCGCTCGCGAACCTGAAGTCATCGACCTGGCGAACTTCCTGATCGCCATGGGTGCCAAGATTACTGGCGCCGGCACTGACACCATCACCATTGATGGCGTTGAGCGTCTGCACCCGACCACGTACAAGGTGATGCCTGACCGTATCGAAACCGGTACCTACCTGGTGGCGGCGGCCGTGACCGGCGGTCGTGTGAAGGTCAAGGATACCGATCCGACCATCCTCGAAGCCGTTCTGGAAAAACTCCGTGAGTCGGGTGCCGAAATCACCTGCGGCGAAGACTGGATCGAGCTGAACATGCACGGCAAACGGCCTAAAGCCGTCAACGTGCGGACCGCTCCATACCCGGCGTTCCCGACCGACATGCAAGCGCAGTTCATCTCCCTCAACGCCATTGCCGAAGGCACCGGTGCCGTGATCGAGACGATCTTCGAAAACCGCTTCATGCACGTTTACGAACTGCACCGCATGGGCGCCAAGATCCAGGTCGAAGGCAACACCGCCATCGTCACCGGCACCGAGACGCTCAAAGGCGCGCCAGTCATGGCCACCGACCTGCGTGCTTCGGCCAGCCTGGTCATCTCGGCGCTGATCGCTGAAGGCGACACCCTGATCGACCGCATCTACCACATCGACCGTGGTTACGAGTGCATCGAAGAAAAACTGCAGATGCTGGGTGCCAAGATCCGCCGCGTGCCGGGCTAGTTTCTGCTGCATGGGCACAGGGATGTGCCGTTGATTTTGTTCAAGTCGAGCCGGTTGCCGGCTCGATGTGTGTTCGGCGCCGTTTGCGACCGGGCATAAGATTCCTGATTAAGGACTGACGCTTCCCATGTTGACCATCGCACTGTCCAAGGGCCGCATTCTTGATGACACCCTGCCGCTTCTGGCTGAAGCGGGCATCGTGCCGACCGAGAATCCGGACAAAAGCCGCAAGCTGATCATTCCCACGACCCAGCCTGACGTACGTCTGCTGATCGTGCGCGCCACCGACGTGCCGACGTATGTCGAGCATGGTGCTGCGGACCTCGGCGTCGCCGGCAAAGATGTGCTGATGGAATATGGCGGCCAGGGCCTGTACGAGCCTTTGGACCTGCGAATTGCCCTCTGCAAGCTGATGACCGCCGGCCGTGTCGGTGATGTCGAGCCTAAGGGCCGCCTGCGGGTGGCGACCAAGTTCGTCAACGTCGCCAAGCGTTACTACGCCGAGCAGGGTCGCCAGGTCGACATCATCAAGCTTTACGGCTCGATGGAACTGGCACCGCTGATCGGTCTGGCGGACAAGATCATCGACGTGGTCGACACCGGCAACACCCTGCGCGCCAATGGCCTGGAACCCCAGGATTTCATTGCCGACATCAGCTCCCGGCTTATCGTCAACAAAGCTTCGATGAAAATGCAGCACGCCCGAATCCAAGCGTTGATCGACACCCTGCGCAAGGCAGTGGAGTCTCGACACCGCGGCTGATCTACCTGCGCGACATCAAGTCGCGCCGTCTATCCGCCTCATAGCCAGAATTCTCAGGTGCCCAAGCGGATCGAATGTTAGCTTCGGGCGCCTGAGTTTTTGCCATTCCTATGAGGCTCTCGCTATGACCGCACCGACTGCAATTCGCCGACTCAACGCTGCTGACCCGGATTTCGCACATCATCTGGATCATCTGCTGAGCTGGGAAAGTGTGTCTGACGACTCGGTCAATCAGCGGGTGCTGGACATCATCAAAGCCGTGCGCGAGCGTGGCGATGCGGCGCTGGTGGAATTCACCCAGAAATTCGATGGCCTCGAAGTCGCCTCGATGGCCGATCTGATCCTGCCGCGCGAACGTCTGGAACTGGCGCTGACCCGGATCACCGTACCGCAGCGCGAAGCCCTGGAAAAAGCCGCGGCCCGCGTGCGCAGCTATCACGAAAAACAGAAACAGGATTCCTGGACCTACACCGAAGCCGACGGCACGGTGCTGGGTCAGAAGGTCACGCCGCTGGACCGCGCCGGTCTATATGTACCGGGCGGCAAGGCATCGTACC
>NZ_JBFULH010000084.1:0-17642 GCF_056400445.1 Pseudomonas sp. P5_B2
CAGCCGGATATTCCTCCGCAGAGCCCGATCTTCGAACAGTACGAAGAGAACCTGCGCAAAAACGAGCAGCAGGTACGAATGGATCAGGCCCGAAGCAGCAGTCGCAACCTGTCCAATCCAAAATGCCAGTTCTGGCTACAGCAGGATCAAACCGCGCCGAGCGAAAAAAGCCGCACCAATGTCCTGCAGTTCTGCGACTGACCATGAACAAACAGACCGTCCACCAATTGATCCTCGACAAGCTGCGGGTCGATCTCGACATCGCCGAGCGTGCCGCGCAAACCGCTTACGAAACCGCGACCCACGAAGAAAATATCGCTGAAAACAAGTACGACACCCTAGGGCTAGAGGCTTCTTATCTGGCGGCCGGACAGGCCAGGCGGGTAGAAGAAATCAGACAGTCACTGATGCTGTGCCAGAATCTGGCCTTGCGTGCGTATGACGATCAACGCGGCATTGAAATCGGTGCATTGCTCGGCCTGGAGGACGAGAAGGGTCGTGAGCAATGGCTGTTTCTGGCCCCTGATGCAGCCGGCCTGAAGGTCGAACTGGTGGGGCAATGGATTACTGTCATCACCCCCCGCTCGCCGCTGGGCAAAAGCCTGCTGGGCAAGTTCGAAGGGGATGATGTGGAGATTCTGGTAGCGGGTGCTCGGCAACAGTTTGCTGTTACCGAGGTGGTCTAGACCCGGCGATCAGTGCACCGGCAGTTCGACGCCGTCGAACAACTCTTCGAGTTCCTGCTTGTTGTGGCACTGAATGGCTTTGGCCATCACTTCGCGGGTCAGGTGCGGGGCAAATTTCTCGATGAAGTCGCACATGAAACCGCGCAGGAAGGTGCCGCGACGGAAACCGATTTTGGTAATGCTGGACTCGAACAGCTCGCTGGCATCGAGCACCACCAGGTCGCTATCGAGTTTTGCGTCGACCGCCATTTTCGCCACGATGCCCACGCCCAGGCCCAAACGAACGTAGGTTTTGATCACGTCGGCGTCGGCGGCGGTGAACACCACTTTGGGCGTCAAGCCGCGATGGCTGAACGCTTCGTCGAGTTTCGATCGGCCGGTGAATCCGAACACGTAAGTGACGATCGGGTATTCGGCCAGGGCTTCGAGGGACAGCGTCGACAGTTTGGTCAGCGGGTGACCTTGAGGCACGACTACACAGCGGTTCCAGCGATAGCACGGCATCATCACCAGGTCGCCGAACAACTCCAGCGCTTCGGTGGCAATGGCGAAATCCACGGTGCCGTCAGCGGCCATTTCAGCGATCTGCATCGGCGAGCCCTGGTGCATGYGCAGGGCAACGTCTGGGTATTGCTTGATGAAATTGCTGATCACCGGTGGCAATGCATAACGTGCCTGAGTGTGAGTGGTAGCGATCGACAGTGTGCCCTTTTTCTCGTTGGAGAATTCCTGGGCGATCTGCTTGATGCTTTCAACCTTGCGCAGAATCTCGCCGGCGGTGGTGATGATGCGTTCACCAGCCGGGGTCACGCGAGTCAGATGCTTGCCGCTGCGGGCGAAAACCTCGACCCCCAATTCGTCTTCCAGCAGGCGGATCTGTTTACTGATACCCGGTTGCGAGGTGTAAAGGCTTTGGGCAGTAGCGGAAACGTTGAGGTCGTGGTGCGCCACTTCCCAGATGTAGCGCAATTGTTGAAGCTTCATATGAATCCCTCAAAGCAGGTAGACGCCACGGGYATCAGCGACGGTATATAACTATATTAATGGTYWGRAGAATAAATCTAGAACTTTTTTGTCGAATTGCCAGTATTCGTATTCTAGCGATCACCCTGCCGGCGCCGCTCCACCAGCGGCACCAGATAGACCGGTACCCGAGACAGTTGCAACACTCGTGCAGCGGTCCTGCCCAGCGGTGTTTCCGCGCCAGTGCCGTGGCTATGACTTCCTACGATCAACAAATCCACGGAGAGTTTCTCCACCTGATCGAGAATCACCTGCGACGGATCGCCCTGTAGCACCCTCACCGCTTTAATCCGCGCCAGGTCCTGTTCCCCTTCATCCCCCAACTCTTCACGAAAGCTATCGAGCACGCGCTGCTCGATATTGGCTATCACWGTGCTCAGGCCCTGACTATGAAACTCGTTCAGCGCCTGTTCATCCAGGTAACTCTGAAGCACCGATTCGGCAAACAGCCCCATGGGCTCAACCGCGTGCACAACATACAAGTCGGCATTGAATGTCCGCGCCAAGGCCAAGGCGTGCTGCATCACCAACGGTGCATATAGGCCAAGGTCAGTGGCATACAGCATCGACTGAATCATAAGATCTCCTCACAAGCCAAAATGGCGGAGATTTGATTCAGCTTAGCAGTGCCTTGGCGAGTACGACGCCTTGCGTAACGCATTGAACCGCGGGCTTAAACCTTTTGCTCGTTGCTTATGCCGTGTGGTACATGGCCAGTGGCGACGACTTCGCGGGCCAATTCGCAATGGCCGGCCTGATCGTCGAAAAACACGTCGGCAGCAAAGGCTTCGAGAAAGGCGGATTTGGTCAGTCCACCGAGAAATAGTGATTCGTCCAGACGAATATCCCATTCGCGCAACGTACGAATCACTCGCTCATGGGCCGGCGCCGAACGCGCCGTCACCAGCGCCGTGCGGATCGGGCAGTCGTCATCGGGAAACTCACGCTGCAACAGGTTGAGGGCAGCCAGGAAGCCCTTGAACGGCCCTCCACGCAGTGGCTCGCGGGCGGCCTCACGCTCGCTGGCCTGGAACGCTTCCAGACCACCGGACTGATAGACCCGCTCCGATTCGTCGGAAAACAGCACCGCATCACCGTCGAAGGCAATCCGCAATTCATCACTGGCCGCGCGGCTGGCTCCGCCCGACAAAATGGTCGCCGCCGCGAAACCGGCATCCAGTGCACTGCGCACATCATCTGCATGCGTCGACAGAAACAGGTCGCAGCCAAAGGCCTTGAGATAGGGATAGGGACTGCGCCCACCGACAAACGCAGCGCGGGAAATCGCCAGCCCATAGTGATGAATCGAGTTAAACACCCGCAGGCCGGTGTCGGCGCTGTTGCGCGACACCAGGATCACCTCAACCCGCGCTCGGCCGAGGCGGGTATTGAGGTTCAGGAGTTTCTGCACCAGCGGGAAGGCATCACCGGGCTCGAGGATTTCGTCCTCGTGCTCAATCTGATATTGCCGGTAGGCTTCGACGCCGCTCGACAGATACACCTTGTGGCTTTCGCTCAGGTCGAACAGTGCTCGCGAAGAAATCGCCAGCACCAGTTTGTCGTCGATAGTCTTTGCCATGCCCTTCCCCCTCAGGTAGATCGGCTCACCTGTTGCGTCGATCGATGAAACCCAGGCTGCGATGCAACGCCTCAATCAGCGGCAATTCGCACCCCGCCGCTTTGGCCGCCGCCAGGGGCCGCGCATAAATCGCGGCCAGTTCCAACGGACGCTTGTGCAGGAAATCGTGGTACATGCTCGGCCAGTAATCCGGCATTTTTTCGGTCACCATGAACAGATGGTCGGCATAACCGGCCGGTATCTCGTGTCCACAGGCGATAGCCCCCTGAACCACTTCGGCCATCAATGCCTTGATCAGCTCCCGGCTGTCAGCATCGGCCATCAAAGGCGTGGTGCTGGCCCCCAGCAGAACCGACAGACCGTTGTACGGGACATTCCAGACCAGTTTTTGCCAACGCGCCTGGCGCAGATCCGGCATGGCCTGCGAATCAATACCGGCACTGTGGAATAACCCGGCGCCCTCCTCGACAATCGCCATGCGCGCCTGCTCATCAGCAGCGGGGCCACTGTGGTAGCCGATGTTGACTGCGCCGAGCGCCTGATGGGTAATTTCCCCGGGGCCGGTGCGATGGACGCAGATAAAACACAGCCCGCCCAGCAGGTGCAGCGAGTCGGGGAGCAACTCGCGCAGACTGTCTTCAACATCCAAACCATTTTGCAGTACCAGCACCTTGGCATTCGGTGCGGCCGCCTGAATGATGGCAGGGGCCAGGTCCGCATTGCTGGTGGTTTTGGCGCCGACCAGCAACCAGTCGCAAGCGGGCATGTCTTCAGCGCACGAATAGGCCTGAACCGGATTCAACGTCAATGCGAAAATCACCAGGGATACGCCACTCATGGCCAGTAGCCGTTGGTCGGCGTCGAAATCGGTCAGGTCCAATTCGGCCACTATACTTCGGGAAACAATGTCAGATGGCCGACACAGGGAGTCCGTGTTCATGGGACGTTTTATTCCTCATCCTGACGATGTGCCCGTCGAATTAACGTTACTCAAACATGAGTGCATCTCGCGCCAGCGCTTGCACACTATCAGCCTCGGGGGCATGGCTTGCAATTATCACCGGGCCTGGCGCCATGGTACGGCGCTGGAAGTGCGCATGCCGACCTTGAACCCCGACCTGCGTTATCTGGGCTATGTGGCCTGGTGCCTGAGGCGCAAACGCGGCTATCTGGTGGGCATTGCCTTTGTGGACGAGCAGATGCTGTTCAGTGCCCGGATGGGCGAGCAGGTGTGCCAGATCGAACGCTACTGTCGCCTGCACGACGCGCACGAAGACTTGCAGGAAATTCAGGCACTGGCCCTCGAATGGGTCCAGAAGCATGCCGACGAGTTCTCTCACGACACCGTTCATAAGGCATTTGCACTGCCTGTGCTGGATTAAACCCATTGTCGAGCAGGCGSWTWACGCGCTAAGGTTCGGCTCCCCGACGCGCTTAATTTGCTGTGCTCCGCCGCGCGGGTTCGCTGGCGGCCGGCACCCGTGACCTGACGAGTAAACGATGGCTGATTTACCGATCAACGACCTAAACGTCGCCTCCAACGAGACGCTGATCACTCCTGATCAGCTCAAGCGCGATATCCCTCTGAGCGACGCCGCCCTGCGCACCGTCACCAAGGGCCGCGAAGTCATTCGCAATATCCTGGACGGCACCGACCACCGCCTGTTCGTCGTCATCGGGCCTTGCTCGATCCACGACATCAAGGCTGCCCACGAATACGCCGATCGCCTGAAGGTACTCGCCGCTGAGGTGTCCGATACCCTGTATCTGGTCATGCGCGTGTATTTCGAGAAGCCACGCACCACCGTCGGCTGGAAAGGCTTGATCAACGACCCGTACCTGGACGACTCGTTCAAGATCCAGGATGGTCTGCACATTGGTCGTCAATTGTTGCTGGACCTGGCTGAAATGGGCCTGCCGACCGCGACCGAAGCCCTCGACCCGATCTCCCCGCAGTATCTGCAGGACCTGATCAGCTGGTCGGCCATCGGCGCACGTACCACCGAATCCCAGACTCACCGCGAAATGGCTTCCGGCCTGTCCTCGGCAGTCGGCTTCAAGAACGGCACTGACGGCGGCCTGACAGTGGCGATCAACGCCCTGCAATCGGTTTCCAGCCCGCACCGTTTCCTGGGCATCAACCAGGAAGGTGGCGTGTCGATCGTCACCACCAAGGGCAACGCTTATGGCCACGTGGTACTGCGTGGTGGCAACGGCAAGCCGAACTACGACTCGGTCAGCGTCGCGCTCTGCGAGCAAGCGCTGAACAAGGCGAAGATCAAGCCGAACATCATGGTTGATTGCAGCCACGCCAACTCCAACAAGGACCCAGCCCTGCAACCGTTGGTGATGGAGAATGTTGCCAACCAGATTCTCGAAGGCAACCAGTCGATCATCGGCCTGATGGTCGAGAGTCACCTGAACTGGGGCGCCCAAGCCATCCCGAAAGACCTCGCCGACCTGCAATACGGCGTATCGATCACCGACGCTTGCATCGATTGGTCGGCCACCGAAAACACCTTGCGCAGCATGCATGCCAAGCTCAAGGGCGTGCTGCCCAAACGCGATCGCACTTGATCACCGTTTAGCGCACACAAAAACGCCAGGCTTAAACCTGGCGTTTTTTTATGCGTTCTTTTTGGTCACAGCTTGGCGGCGTGCCGCTGGTGACGCTCCATGTAGCGCTCAACGTAAGAGCACGATGGAATGACGGTGTAACCCATCTCCTCTGCGTACTCCAGCGCCTTCTCGGTCAAGGCGGCGGCAATGCCGCGACCACGCAATGCGTTGGGCACAAAGGTGCGATAGATATCCAGAGTCTGTTTCCCCAGATCCATATAGGTCAGGTAGGCACGATGACCGTCCACAGTGGTCTCGAACTGATGACCAGCCTGGTCATGGTGGATGGACAACGCCTCGCTCATCACTACTCCTCGCGGGTCTTGAAATCTGACCCCTACCTTACCGATGTTTTTCCGGCGAAGGAACATCTACGCCACCCCGTGCCTGAATGGACACCGAGAAGAACTGCACCGATCTCGCGCAACCGAACACGTAACAAATAGTAGGCACCATTGGCAGAAATGCTCAAGGTGCGCTCGTCATCATGCTTAGCCAGCGGGTGCTGCTCCAGGGTTCGCAGGGACGGCTCGACCGACGGTCTTTGCGGGTCGACAGCCTGAACATTGCCGGATATTGAGACATAAGACGTAGCCGCTCTCTTAAAGTCACCTCTACATGGATAAAGATTATGAGACCCACTGCACAAAATTCGAACAAAAGTATGGACGAATTTATCTAGCCAGACTTTAGCCAAGACTGAAAAAAACGTCGTGAGTGCGCGGAACTTTTCTTCGGCGGCTCGCTCATCTCGGGCCTCGCAGCTGGATATTTTTTAAACAATGCAGTTAAAAGTTGCTCGAAAAAGAATCAACGCCTACAATTTTTTTTGCTTAGTGCTTTACGTCAGTTTACTTACGAGTAGTAATGAGTAGTATGTACGCCGGCTATTTCCTCACTCTGAGGAGACAGCTAAATTAATAGAAAGTCCTTGAAGGGGAACACGATGAACAACGTTCTGAAATTCTCTGCACTGGCCCTGGCCGCAGTTCTGGCTACCGGTTGCAGCAGCACATCGAAAGAAACCGAAGCACGTCTGACCGCTACTGAAGACGCAGCTGCTCGCTCCCAGGCTCGTGCAGACGAAGCTTACCGTAAAGCTGATGAAGCTCTGGCTGCTGCTCAAAAAGCACAACAGACTGCTGACGAAGCTAACGAGCGTGCTCTGCGCATGCTGGACAAAGCTAGCCGCAAGTAATAATCCCTCGGGATTATTATCAAGCCGACCCATTTTTTGGGTCGGCTTTTTATTGCCTGATGCTTCTTTCAGGCAACAAAAAACCCGCCGACGCAGCCTGCGTCGGCGGGTTTTTTTTCAAGCCTTACTGCAATGGATCCAGCGGCGCACTCGACATCATTGGCGCAGCAGCACTCGGCACGGCGATTTCCACCGGCAGGCCATCTTCAGCGGCAACCACGTCGCGCACCACATCCCAATTCATGCGCAGGTTGTTGGTGATGTCCTCACGCTTGAGCATCGCATTGATAACTGCGGTGTGCTTGTCGACCACCGAAGGGTTGCCCTTGTCATCCAGCGGCGTGTGCGCTTCCAGGTAAACCTTGCCGGCACTCACACCGAACTTGTACGGGTCGTTGATGATCCGCACGGACGTCCCGACCGGCACCATGCCGGCCATTTCCAGCACGTTGTTGTTGAACATGCGGAAGCAACCGTGGCTGGTGCGCATGCCGATGCCGAATTTCTTGTTGGAACCGTGGATCAGGTAGCCCGGCGTGCCCAATGTGAACTTGAACGGCCCCAGAGGGTTGTCTGGGCCGGCTGGCACTACATTTGGCAGCGGATCACCGTCGGCGGCGTGCTCGGCCTTGATCGACGCTGGAGGAGTCCAGGTCGGGTTCGGCGTTTTCGCGATGATGCTGGTGTGGGCAATCGGCGAGCCCCAGCCTTCACGACCGATACCCAGCGGGAAGGTGTAGACCACGTTCCGGCCTTTCGGGAAGTAGTAGAGGCGGTATTCAGCCAGGTTGATCACGATGCCTTCACGAGGTCCCGGCGGCAGGATGAAACGTGTCGGCAGAATGATTTCGGTGCCGGCGCCCGGCAACCATGCATCGATACCCGGGTTGGCCGCGACCATTTCCGTATAGCCCAGGTCGTAAGCGGTACCAAGGTCAGCGAAGGTATCTTCGTACTTGGCCTGGATCACCTGCACCTGACCGATGATGTCTTCACCGGGCGGTGGCAGGGGGAACTCCAATGCTGCAACTGGACCGGCCACACAGAGGGCGGCAAGAGACAGGAAGCGGGTGACGGCAGGAAAACGCGGCAACATCCGGAAAGTCCTTCGCAGATCGACAAGGGTAAAAGCGCGATTGTACACCGGCGCCCATAAATTCGGGGAGTCAGCCGATAGCACGCTACCTTTTTGCGCTACAGCTCGAAGCGCAGCTCTGGCCAAATCGGCGAGGTGCCGCGTTTCTGCGATTCCAGAATAGCCCGGCACAGCGAACACAACCGCTGATCCTGGAACACTCGACGGTCGACACTCGACCAACGCGGCTGCGCCGGCAACAGACTGCCGCACAAGGTTCGGTCCGCCGAGCCTCCGAGCTCCAGCTGACGGGTTACCAGATGTACCCGCACTTCCTGGCAGGCGAACAGATCCAGCTGTTCGTCAGGCTCGATCAGTTGATAGGCAAAAAGTGACCAGGCAGGACGCGGCATCGGGGGCTCCAAATCGGGGGCGCCACCTTAGCCGAAAGCCTGCGCCTAGAAAAGCGTCATAACAGCGGTTTTAGGGTAGGCCAGACATTTTCCAGCAACTTGTCCTGAGCCCCCGCTGCCGGGTGTATGCCGTCAGCCTGCATCAAGTCTGGATGACCGCCCACGCCGTCGAGAAAAAACGGCACCAACGCGATGCTTTTTTCGTTGGCCAGCGTGCTGTAGACCTTTGCAAAGGCCTCGGTGTAACGAACGCCGTAGTTGGGTGGCAATTGCATGCCCAACAGCAGGACCTTGGCACCGCTGTCACGGGAGCTGTCGATCATCGAAGCAAGGTTTTGTTGCAAATTAGCCGGGGGCATTCCGCGCAGCCCGTCATTGCCGCCCAACTCGAGGATTACGAGTTCCGGCTTATGCTCTGCAAGCAGCGCAGGCAGGCGTGCCTGGCCTCCGGCACTGGTGTCGCCACTGATGGACGCGTTGATCACTTTATCGTCGAAACCTTCGTGTTTGAGCCGCTGTTCGAGCAGAGAGACCCACCCCAACCGGGTATCCAGTCCGAAACCCGCGCTGATACTATCGCCAACGATCAGGACAGTACCCGCCGCTGCGTTCTGGGCCATGCACATCAAGGCCAGGCCAGCACTCAAAAACCACACACGCATCGGATTCTCCATGGGCGCAAGCATTCTCACCGCGAAGAACCTCAGTAAAGTGGTCCCAAGCGCGGAAGGTGAACTGACTATCCTGCACGAACTCRGCCTGGAACTGAACAAGGGCGACAGCCTGGCCATCGTCGGCGCCTCCGGTTCCGGCAAATCCACCCTCCTCGGCCTGCTTGCCGGTCTCGATCTGCCCAGCAGCGGTGAAGTCACGCTGGCCGGGCAAGGGTTGAGCACGCTCGATGAAGATCAACGGGCGCGCATTCGGGCCGAGCATGTCGGCTTTGTGTTCCAGTCCTTTCAGTTGCTCGACAGCCTCAATGCCCTGGAAAACGTCATGCTGCCCCTGGAGCTCGATGGCCGCAGAGACGCCCGCGAACGTGCCACCGAGTTGCTGCAACGGGTCGGCCTGGGCCAACGCCTGACGCACTCTCCACGCCAGCTCTCAGGTGGTGAACAACAGCGTGTGGCGATTGCCCGGGCGTTTGCCGCCGAACCCGATGTGCTGTTTGCCGATGAACCCACCGGCAACCTCGACAGCCACACCGGCGAACGCATCAGCGATCTGTTGTTCGAACTCAACCAGGAACGCGGCACGACGCTGGTGCTGGTGACTCACGACGAACGCCTGGCACATCGTTGCCGGCGCCTGATCCGCCTTGAAGCCGGCCTGCTGGTCGCCCCTCTGGAGCCTTGATGGCACGCCTGCCGCTGCTGCGTCTGTTCAGTCTTGCAATCCGCCAACTGCTGCGCGATGCCCGCGCTGGTGAGTTGCGCGTGTTGTTCTTCGCCTTGTTGGTGGCCGTGGCGGCGAGTACCGCCATCGGCTACTTCGGCGCCCGCCTGAACGGCGCCATGATGTTGCGCGCCACAGAGTTTCTCGGTGCCGATCTGTTGCTCGAAGGCAGCTCACCGGCACGGCCCGAACAGATCAAAAGCGGCGTGGAGCTGGGACTCGAACATGCTCAAGTGGTGGAGTTCTCCAGCGTCATCGCCACTGACAACGGTATTCAGCTATCCAGCATCAAAGCTGCGGATGAGGTTTACCCCCTGCGCGGAGAACTGAAAAGTGCCCCGGCGCCCTTCGCCCCACAAGTGCCGGGTGGCGGACCGAAACCCGGTGAGGCCTGGGTTGAGGCGCGACTGCTGACAGCGCTGGATTTGAAGATTGGCAACAGCATCGACGTCGGCATGAAAACCCTGAAACTGGCACGCGTGCTGACGTATGAACCCGACCGGGCTGGCAACTTCTACAGCCTGACACCCCGGGTGCTGATCAACCTCAGCGACCTTGCCGCCACCGGTGTGGTGCAGCCGGGTAGCCGGGTCAGCTACCGCGAACTCTGGCGCGGTAAAGCCGAGGCGCTGGAAACCTATCGCCAACTGATCAAGCCTGGCTTGGCCGCCAACCAGCGCCTGCAGGATGCCCGGGACGGCAACCGACAGATTGGCGGCGCGTTGGGTAAAGCCGAGCGCTACCTCAACATGGCGAGCCTGGTGGCGGTTCTATTGTCCGGCGTGGCGGTAGCGCTGTCGGCCACGCGCTTCGCCACGCGCAGATTCGATGCCAGCGCATTGTTGCGTTGCCTGGGTCTGTCACGCCGGGAAACCATGGTCCTGTTCAGTTTGCAGCTGACGGTACTCGGCCTGCTCGCCAGCCTCAGTGGCGCCTTCATCGGCTGGCTGGCGCAGCTTGGACTGTTTGCGTTGCTGCATGATTTGTTGCCGACCGATGTGCCGCCAGGTGGTCTGCTGCCGGCCATCGCCGGGATTGGCACCGGGCTGGTTGCACTGGCCGGATTCGCCCTGCCACCGCTGGCTGCACTCGGTCGTGTGCCACCGCTGCGGGTGTTGCGTCGGGACATGCTGCCGATTCCGTCCAGCACCTGGATGGTCTATGGCGCCGCCTTGGGCGCCCTCGGCCTGATCATGTGGCGCCTGAGCCTCGACCTGGTGCTGACCTTTGCCCTGCTCGGCGGCGGCGTTATCGCCGCGCTGGTGCTCGGTGGCTTGCTCTTGCTGCTGCTGAAAAGCCTGCGCCGGATGCTGGCCCGCGCTTCGTTGCCCTGGCGCCTCGGATTGGGCCAGCTGCTGCGTCATCCATTGGCGGCAGCGGGACAAGCGTTGGCCTTCGGCCTGATTCTACTGTCCATGGCGCTAATTGCATTGCTGAGGGGCGAGCTGCTGGACACCTGGCAGAACCAGCTACCGAAAAACGCGCCAAATTACTTTGCGCTGAACATCCTGCCGGCGGACAAGCAGGCCTTTACGGATCGCCTGATCCAACTGTCGGCTCACTCCGCGCCGCTTTATCCGGTGGTCCCGGGTCGACTGATCAGCATCAACGGCGAGCCGGTACGTGACATCGTCAGCAAAGATTCCGCCGGTGATCGAGCGATCCAGCGCGACCTGAGCCTGACTTGGGCGGCGGACTTGCCAGCGGGTAACAAGATCACGGCGGGCAACTGGTGGACCGAACAGTCGCCCGACGATGTCCCCGGTGTTTCGGTTGAAGRCAAAGTGGCCGAAAGCCTGAAGCTCAAACTCGGCGATCACATGGTGTTCACCGTGGGCGGGGTCAATCGTGAAGCGAAAGTCACCAGCTTGCGAGAAATCAACTGGGACAACTTCCAGCCGAATTTCTTCATGATCTTCCAGCCCGGCACCTTGAAGGATTTACCGGCGACGTACCTGACCAGTTTCTATCTGGCGGCCGGTCATGATCAGCAGATTGTCGACCTGTCGCGAAGCTTCCCGGCGGTGACCATTCTGCAAGTCGAAGCCTTGCTGGAACAGTTGCGCAGCATCCTCGCCCAAGTCACCCTGGCGGTGGAATATGTGCTGTTGTTTGTACTGGCGGCGGGGATGGCGGTGTTGTTTTCCGGTTTGCAGGCGACGCTCGATGAACGCATTCGCCAAGGCGCCCTGTTGCGAGCGCTGGGGGCCGAACGGCAATTGCTGGTGAAGGCCCGACGTATCGAGTTCGGGTTACTCGGCGCTGTCAGCGGCTTGTTGGCGGCACTGGGGTCGGAATTGGTGAGCCTGGTGCTTTACCGCTACGCCTTTGACCTGCCGTGGCATCCACACCCGTGGTTGCTGGTGTTGCCAGTGATCGGCGCGGTGCTGATTGGCGGCGCCGGTGTGTTCGGTACCCGTCGTGCATTGAACGCCAGCCCCCTGACAGTGTTGCGCGAGGGTTGATAGACTCGAACCATCTCCACTACAAGAAGCTGCCATGAGCCGTTATCGCCCTCCCCGCACCGCTGGCACCGCGCTGATCACACCTGAAGGTGAAGCGCGGATGCGGGCCGAGTTTCATGAGCTTTGGCATGTACGGCGACCGCAAGTGACGCAGTCGGTGAGCGAAGCTGCCGCTCAGGGTGATCGTTCCGAGAACGCGGAATACACCTATGGCAAAAAGATGCTGCGCGAAATCGACAGCCGTGTGCGCTTTCTCACCAAGCGGCTGGAAGCGCTCAAGGTAGTCAGCGAAAAGCCAAGCGATCCGAACAAGGTCTATTTTGGCGCTTGGGTCACGATCGAAGACGAGGACGGCAAAGAGTCGCGCTATCGCATTGTCGGGCCGGATGAGCTGGACCTGAAACTGGGGTTGATCAGCATCGACTCACCGCTCGCGCGCGCGCTGATCGGCAAGGCGCTGGATGCCGAAGTTCGCGTCCAGACACCGACCGGTGAACAATGCGTGTATATCGTGGCGATTGAGTACCTTTGAACCTCAGCGGCGAGTGATCAGGCCTTGTCGGGCAACGCGGGTCAACTGCCTGATCATTTCCGGCGCGTCTTCAAGGCTGGGTGATTGAATTACCGCCAGGTCAAAACTGTCACTGGCAAATCGAGCCAGCGATTCGCCGTCTTCGACAAACTGGATCAGGAACGCAGCAGGCCCGCCGGTACGTCGTGGCCAACCATCGAGATAACGCAGAAGCGTTGGCTGATGTTGACCGCCAAGCAGGATTTTTGGATTGCGCTGGGTGAGATGTGCCGTGATCGGCGCGGGACGTACTGTGGGACTAAGTGCGTTCATCGAGTCGTGTCTCTGCCTCAAAAGTCTGCATGGCAGGTGAGAGGCAACACCGAACCAGCGCTTTAGCGGTATTTCGAAGCCTGTTTCAAGCTTCTATCGGCAACTGATTGAGTCACCTGGCGCCCCGCAAGTAGCTGTTTAAATCGGCGCATGGGCAACATCCTAGAGAAGCTGACCGGACAGTGTCAAGAATGACGCGCAACAAAAAAGGCCTGCGCAATGCAGGCCTTTTCGTTGAGCCAGAGCGGTCAGTCGCTGATGGCGCGGTCTATCGACAGCTTGCCGGCACCTTCAATCAATACCGCGATGCTGCCACCGAGCAGGGCCAGGGCGAATTCATAACCGTTGTTGGCCATGAACAGGCCGTTATGGATATGCACCGAAAAAATGGCAACCAGCGAGAGGAAGGTCAACCCCAGCGCAGCAGGACGAGTCAACAGGCCGATGATCAGGGCCAGGCCGCCGAAGAACTCGGTACCACCGGCCAGGATCGCCATCAAATGACCCGGCGCCAAGCCCAGGCTTTCCATGTACTGCGCAGTACCGGCGATGCCGTAACCACCAAACATACCGAAGAGTTTCTGTGCGCCGTGAGCTGCGAAGATGATCCCGACGACGATCCGTATGGCGGTCAGGCCGAAACCGGCGCGGGTAAACAGTACCTTGTTGATCAGTGAGCTCATGCTGTGTCATCCATTGTGAGAGTGTGTTCGTTGGGCGCCATCTTAATCGACAAAACAAATGTTAAAAGCGCAATAACTGCGACATAACAATCAGTTTAGTTGATCATTTGCGAGAGACAACGTTTTGTCCCTGAGGCTCCAGCGACTCCCTCTCACGATCGAATGCCAGGTAATACTTGTTCACGCTATTAACATAGCTGACAGGGGCCATACCCACCTGCTCCATGGCAATGCGCTCGACCTGGAAGAACCACTGATTGGGGTTCAGGCCACGCCGCCGGGCTTCGGCGCGCATGCCTTGAACCCGCTCCGGGCCAATGTTGTAAGCGGCCAGCACAAATGCCATGCGCTCACGCTCGTTGAGTTTGGGGCTGGCGAAGAACTTGCGGCGGATCATGGCCAGGTACTTGGCTCCGGCCTGGACATTGGCGTCGAGGTCCTGAATGTTATTGACCCCCACTCGCTGGGCTGCAGACGGGGTGATTTGCATCAGCCCTGTGGGGGCACCATTGTTGCGGACGTTGGGTTGCAGTCCCGACTCCTTGAACGCCAGCGCCGCCAGGTTCAACCAGTCCATGCCTTGGGCATCGGCATGTTTTTGCAGCACCGGTCGCACTTTCTCCAGGCGCTGGCGGTCGGCCTTGGCCAGTGGATAGTGCACTTGATACAGCCGGCGATAGATCCGCAGAAACGCTACGTCCTGGTCCGACGGTTTCTTGTACGTCGTCAGGAAGCGATCGATGCTCGCCCGCAGCATCGACGCATCGCGGCGCACAAACCAGAATTCTTCGCCCGGCTCGCTGATCTGCACCTGCTTGTCGAAGCGCAACTTGGGCAGGATCTTGCCCCAGCGTTCGGCAATCGGTTGCTCGACAATGGTCAGGTGAAAGATCCCGCCCTGAACCATTTCCAGCACGTCTTCAACGGCAAGACTGGGATCGACCCATTCGATCGTTATCGGCGCCAACTTGTGCAGCGCCAGTTTTGAATTGATCTGGCTCACTGCATCCCCGGCCGCACTGCCGTTGGGCAGCGCCAGGGTCTTGCCCGATAGTTGTTCAACGCGGGTGTAACGACGCTCACCTTTGATCCCCACCAGCACCAACGGGATATTGCTGGTCAGYGGTTCACTGCTGCTGACTGCGTAACCTGGCTGCAAATCAAGCAACTCCCCGGGTGCGACCAGATCACCCTCCCCGCGCTGCAAGGCGCCGAGCAGTTGATCCTTGGCTTTGGGAATGATTTTGAGGCTGATTTCCTGACCGTCACGGGCGTGGCCGTTGAGGTATTGCTCGAAAGCGCGCAAGCGGTGGTATTCGACACCGATGGCCTGGCCCTGGACTTCGCCAGAGCTGTTGCGGCTCTGGTTGACCAGCACCCGCAATACCCGGCTACTGCGAATCTCCGCCAAATCGCGCACCTTGGCGGCCGGCACGGCTTGCAACGGCCCGGCCAAACGCGCAACCGCCGGCATCGGCAGCAGCAACGAACAGCACAGCAGTAGCAAAATCGAGGGACGTGTCATCCACTCTCCGGAAGGAATACTGGTCGATTTCCGAAAAAAATCATGAAATCGAACGACAGAAACAGAGCGCCATGAGCGCTGGCAAAGTGCGAAAGACTGGCACAGTGATGGCACCCTGGCCACCCTGCCCTGTCTCGTGGCATCAAGAGACAGCTWTAACTCGTTGTAGTTCTTGGCTTTTCTTATAAATCTACAGCTCTGATATGCTTTCCGGCCTTTGGTCCGAGGTAGCACCATGCAACTCATCGATATCGGCGTCAACCTGACCAACCCCAGTTTTGCCGACAAACACCAGGCTGTACTCGACCGCGCGTATGCCGCGGGGGTCTGCCAATTGGTCCTGACCGGCACCAATGTCGAGGGTAGTGAACAGGCCCTGGAACTGTGCCAACAACTGGACGAAACCGCTCAACGGCTGTTCGCCACCGCCGGCATTCACCCCCATGCGGCGAGCGACTGGAACGCTGACAGCGCGCAGCGTTTGCGCAGTTTGCTCAGAGAACCAAACGTGGTGGCCGTGGGCGAATGCGGGCTGGATTTCAATCGCGACTTCTCCCCGCGTCCGCAGCAAGAAAAGGTCCTCGAAGAACATCTGGCGATGGCGGTCGATTTGCAGTTGCCGGTGTTCCTGCATGAACGAGATGCCAGTCAGCGACTGCTGGAAATCCTGCGGGACTACCGAGATCAATTGCCAGCCGCCGTGGTGCATTGCTTCACCGGCGAAAAGAAAGCCCTGTTCAGCTACCTCGATCTGGATTTGCACATCGGCATCACCGGCTGGATCTGCGACGAGCGCCGGGGCACGCACTTGCATCCGCTGGTGAAGGAGATCAAACGGGGCCGGCTGATGCTGGAAAGCGATGCGCCGTATCTGCTGCCACGCAGTTTGCGGCCCAAGCCAAAAAACGGTCGCAACGAGCCGGCGTATTTGACTGAAGTGTTGCGGGAAGTGGCGTTGCATCGAGGGGAAAGCGAGGAAGATCTTGCCGCCCACAGCACCGCCTGTGCACGAACGTTCTTCGGTCTGCCTGCAATCCCCCAGGAACCACATATTCCCCTGTTGGAGTAAGCCCTGTGGCGAGGGCGCTTGCCTCCGTTGGGCTGCGTAGCAGCCCCAAAAAATCCTGATGCACCAATCTCATGTGAGTGCTACGCACTCAAACGGGGGCAAGCCCCCTCGCCACAGGGCCAACTCCCACTGGGGGACGGTGGTGCATGTTGATCCACATCAAATTCAGTGTTTCTGAGTCGCGGCACAATGATGGCACCTTGCCAATGCTGTTTCCGCTATCAGAGAAGACCTCCATGGGTGCCTGGCTTAGCAACATCTCGGCGGGTTACCAGCGAGTGGTCAACACCGTTGCCAGCACAGCGCGGCTACTGGACGTGGGCGCCGCACGCCTGGCTTCGAGCATGAACGAAGTGCGCCAGGGCATGCTCGGCCAGCAAAGCGAAACCGATCAGGCGGCCACGGCGATCAATGAAATGACCGCCACCGTTTATCACATTGCCCAACACGCGGGCGCCACCCGCGACCTTTCGCAAATGGCAGATACGCTGGCAGGCAGTGGGCAGCAAGTCGTCATCCGCGTGCAGCAGTCGATTGCCGGGTTGTCCAGCGGTGTGCAGCAGACGGCCCAGATGATTCAGCGTCTGGCCGAGGACAGTCAGAAAATCAACGGCGTGGTCTGCGTGATTCACAGCATTGCCGAGCAAACCAAGTTGCTGGCCCTGAATGCGGCCATCGAAGCGGCGCGCGCCGGTAAAATGGGCCGCGGCTTTGCGGTCGTCGCCGATGAAGTGCGCAATCTGGCCAAACGCGTGCAGACCTCCACCGACGAGATCACCCTGATGGTTGCCGCCTTGCAGGCCGGGACTCGGGACGCGGTGGACTTCATGCAGGAAAGCTCATCCAAGGCCGACGACTGCGTCAATCAGGCTCAAGAGGCCGGTGCCGCGCTGGCGGAGATCACTGGCGCCGTGGCGCAGATGCGTGAAAGCAATACGCAAATTGCAGTGGCGGCCGGGCAGCAAAGCCAGGTGGCAGAAGAAATGAATCGGGCGGTGGTGAGTATTCGCGACGTGACTGAAAATACCGTGCAGCAAACCATCAACTCAGCGACCACCAGTCATGAGC
>NZ_JBFULH010000085.1:0-13825 GCF_056400445.1 Pseudomonas sp. P5_B2
CGCCGCCGAACGCTGCCTCGCGCTGCTCGACAGCTGCTACAGGGGCCGGGGCGCCTGTAGCAGCGTGTGTTAACCCTTGAGGAACGCCAGCAAATCAGCGTTCAGCTGATCCTTGTGAGTATCCGTCAAACCATGGGGCGCGCCTGGGTAAATCTTGAGCGTGGAGCCTTTGACCAGTGCTGCCGAGGCGATGCCCGCTGCTTCGATCGGCACCACCTGATCGGCGTCGCCATGCACCACCAGGGTCGGGATATCGAATTTCTTCAGGTCTTCGGTGAAATCGGTTTCCGAGAAAGCCTTGATGCAGTCGTAGGCGTTTTTGTGGCCGGCGGCCATGCCTTGCACCCAGAACCAGTCGATCATCCCTTGCGACGGTTTGGCGTCCGGTTTGTTGAAGCCGAAGAACGGTCCGCTGGCGAGGTCGATATACAGCTGCGAGCGATCTACCAGTGATGCCTGGCGAATGCCATCGAACACCTCAATAGGCAGACCGCCGGGGTTGGCGTCGGTCTTGAGCATCAGCGGCGGCACTGCCGAGATCAGTCCGGCCTTGGCCACTCGGCCGGTGCCGTGACGCCCAATGTAGCGCGCCACTTCACCACCGCCGGTGGAGAAGCCGAACAGCACGGCGTTTTGCAGGTCCAGCAACTCGATCAACTGCGCCAGGTCATCGGCGTAGGTGTCCATGTCATTGCCGGTCCACGGCTGGCTGGAGCGTCCGTGCCCACGACGGTCATGGGCGATGACGCGGTAGCCTTTGGAGGCCAGGAAAATCATCTGCGATTCCCAGCTGTCAGCATTCAACGGCCAGCCATGGCTGAAGACGATGGGCTGACCAGTGCCCCAGTCCTTGTAGTAAATCTCGGTGCCGTCTCGGGTGGTGAACGTACTCATGCGATATCTCCTAGCGAGGGTTGGGGGTGTATCAAAGGGGTGAGTAGTTCATGCGTTCAGCCAGCCGGGCCACCCGCTCGCCCAGATGCGCAGCGGTGCAGCGGTCTTCAGGCGGCGGGGCCAATTCGGGAGGTTGTTCGACATTTGACTGGGACATGGCGCCTAGCGAGCTGCCCAGGCGATTCACCTGCCCATCGAACACACCGGTGCCGGAGCGTGCCGGCAGCACGTCCAGGCCAACCCAGATCATTGAGTGTTGGGCGGCGAACACGGCCATCTGCAGCAAGGTGTTGAGCTTGTCGCCGCACAGGCTGCCGGAGTTGGTGAACCCGGCCGCCAACTTGTCGCGCCAGGGTTGGGCCAGGTAAAACGCCGCCGTGGCTTCCATGAATTCTTTGAAGGGCGCCGAGGCGCTGCCCATGTAAGTCGGCGCGCCAAAGATGATGGCATCGGCGCGGTGCAATCGGTCCCAGTGGTCTTCCACTTCTTCGACCGGA
The DNA here is from genome assembly GCF_056400445.1 of Pseudomonas sp. P5_B2. Taxonomy (NCBI): domain Bacteria; kingdom Pseudomonadati; phylum Pseudomonadota; class Gammaproteobacteria; order Pseudomonadales; family Pseudomonadaceae; genus Pseudomonas; species Pseudomonas sp. P5_B2. The sequence goes on from NZ_JBFULH010000085.1 coordinate 1,392, forward strand.
ATCAATTGGCAGGTGCTGCCCAGGTGCCGTTCCACGCCTTGGGCGACGGCCTGCGCCATGACCCGGGTATGCCCGTAGCCGCTGTGATAGACCACCACCACGTTGCTCATTGCGGTGTCCTCATGACAAAGAATCCCTGCTTGACTGCAATCCCGACACAAAACCTGTGGGAGCGAGCCTGCTCGCGATAGCGGTGTGTCAGTAACAGACAATTTCGACTGATACACCGCTATCGCGAGCAGGCTCACTCCTACAAGGAAAAGCAGTGGGCGTTGAAGAACAGAGTTTTGGGCGTAGACCCGACGCAAGACGAGTTAAACGTTGTTAATTTTCCATGCCGCGCCAAACACCATAACGCGGCCTTTGCTACCGTATACACGGCACCGGCTGCGGGTGCCGGGCACTGGCAGTCGTTGCAAACACCCGACCGTCACCGGCACCCGGATTGCGCGGATCAAAAAACCTGAGGAATATGTTCGAAACCCGCGTCCCGGACGGATGCCAGCTGGAGTGACCCGTTGACTCTTTCCCCCGAGCAGGCTGTGCATTTCGGCCCCTACCGGATCTACCCCGGACAACGTCTGGTGATGGAGGCCGACCAGCCTCTACGCCTGGGCCGACGTGCCATGGACATTCTGTTGATCCTGCTGGAGCACGCCGGCCAGATGGTCAGCAAACAGCAATTGATCGCGGCGGTGTGGCCCAAAAGCGTGGTGGAAGACATCAACCTGCGGGTGCACATAGCGGCGTTGCGCAAAGCCCTCGGCGATGGCCAGGCCGGCCAGCGCTACATCGTCACCGTGGCGCAGCGCGGCTATAGCTTTGTCGCGCCCTATTCGCTGGAACTGATTGAGCAACATCCCGACACCGAAGAACCGGTGTCCAACGGCCATAACCTGCCCGTGCGCGGTACTCGCCTGATCGGTCGCCAATCCCTGGTCGACACGCTGGTAACGCAACTGGCACGCCAGCGTTTCATCACCCTCGTCGGCCCCGGCGGCATTGGCAAGACCACCGTGGCCCTGCGCGTCGCCGAACAGCTGATCGGGCGCTACCGGGACGGCATTCGCCTGCTGGACCTGGCACCGGTCAACGATCCGTTGATGGTCACCACGCATTTGGCAACGCTGCTGGATTTGTCCCTGCACGACGGCGAACCCATGAGCGAACTCGCCGCCTTTCTGCGCGACCGGCAGATGCTGCTGGTGATCGACAATTGCGAGCACCTGCTCGACGCCATTGCCCTGCTCTGCGAAGGCATCCTGCGGGGCGCGCCGCAGGTACACATTTTGACCACCAGCCGCGAGAGCCTGCGGGCCGAAGGCGAATTCGTCCAGCGCCTTGAAGCGCTGGATTGTCCACCCCCCATCGCCGTGCTGGACCGCACTCAGGCCATGACGTTTTCGGCGCTGCAATTGTTTGTCGAGCGGGCGATGGCCAGTCACGACAGCTTTGAATTGAGCGATGACGAGTTGCCACTGTTGGTCGACATCTGCCATCGCCTGGACGGCATTCCGCTGGCCATCGAGCTGGCCGCCGCGCAAGTCGGCAACTTTGGTTTGAGTGGACTGCTGGAACAGTTGCGAGGCAGTTTTCGCCTGCTCACCCAAGGGTGTCAGCCTGCGTTGGGCCGGCACCAGACCCTTCGCGCCACACTCGACTGGAGCTTCGAACTGCTGACGCCTTGCGAGCAAAACTGCCTGCGCCGCTTGGGCGTGTTCAGGGGCGGGTTCACCCTGGAGTCGGCAGCCGCGGTGATCGTCGGTGAACACTTCGACCCCGACAAAGTGTTTGGCGCGGTCACCCAATTGGTGGCCAAGTCGCTGCTCAACGTGGAAGTGGGCGATGAAGAAGTGTTCTACCGCTTGCTCGACACCACGCGCAGCTATGCCCTGGAGAAACTAGACCAGACCACCGACCTGGCGGACACGCAATTGCGCCATGCCGAACGTTGCCTGGCCTTGATGCATCAGGCCCAGACCGACTGGGAGCAAATCCCCACCGGCGTGTGGATCGAGCGTTATGCCCGTGGCCTGGCAGATATTCGCGCGGCGCTCGATTGGGGCTTGAACGGACGCGGGCCGCAAGCACTTGCGATCCGCCTGGCCGCAACGTCCACACCGTTGTGGCAAGAGCTGTCGCTGCTCAAGGAACACGGCATGTATGTACGCAAGGCCCTGACGTTGCTCGATGCGACGCCCGAGCCTTGCCTTCAGCTGAAAATGGCGCTGAAACTTGCCCTCGGCAGCTCCTGCTACCACACCCAAGGCGGCACGCCGGAAACCATCGAAGCCTTCGTCAGTGCCAGAAACCTGGCCAGACAGTGCAGTGACGTAGCCGGTCAGCAGCGGGCGGTGTCCGGGCACATGGCGGTCAGCCTCAGTTGCGGCAACTATCAAATGGCGCTGGAGCAGAGCCTGCAATTCGGCCGATTGAATGCACAAGACGATGCGGTGCTGTCGCTGAGCGCGCACCGCTTACGAGTGCTGGCCCTGCACTTTGCCGGGGATCAGGAACAAGCGGGGGCGGATGCCCGACAAGTGGTCCAGCGCATGGCCCAGAGCGGCCACCTCAACCGCTTCACCCACGGTTTTGGCGTGCAATACGATCAGAGCGTGGCCGCCTTGACGATTCTGGCGCGCATCTTGTGGTTGCAGGGCCAACCGGAGCAAGCTTGGCGCACGGCACGCCAGGCGCTGGACATCGCGGTTCAGATCAACCATGGCACCTCCATTTGCTACACCCTGGCCCTGGCCGGCTGCCTGATCGCCCATTACAACGGCGACACCCGCAGCGCTCGCGAACTCCTGCACCTGCTGCTGGAGCAAGCGCAAAAACATTCTGTGCTGCTGTTCTACACCTGGGCGCGCCACTACGCGCAAGTGATCGACCCGGCGAAAACGCAACTGTCACTCTCTCCGGGTAACGGGTTGATCAAGGACATCATGGTGACGCTGGACAGCGATTTCGTCGATGAGGCCTTGCTGCATCGAGCGGATACCGGCACCGCTGGCTGGAGCACGGCAGAGATTCTGCGGGCCAGGGCGAACAGGCTGCTGGCAGAGGATTGCCCGCTGCAAACCGAGGCGGCCGAGGCCGTGCTGATCAGGGCGCTGAACGTGGCCCAAACCCAGGGCGCCCTCGCCTGGGAACTGCGCAGCGCCACCTCGCTGGCACAGCTTTGGCGGCACCAGGGTCGCAATCAGCAAGCCCATGATCTGCTGGCGCCGATCTACCATCGCTTCACCGAAGGCTTTACCACACCGGATTTGATGAAAGTCCGCCGGTTACTCGACGAGTTGCAAAGCCTCCTGCCCGCCTGACTTTGAACGCGACCGGTTGATGTAGCGGGCGTAACGCCTTTCAACATCGCGCAACGCCCCATTGCGTTCGAGTTTTTCCAGGGCATACGTGCGGGTGGTGTTAAGGAAACGGTACCGGCTCACACCACTACCCTGCTCAAGCGATAACAGTGATTTAAGCGCCAGGCGTTCCACCGCCTCCCTCACGCGACCTTGCAGCAGCACCGCACAGCTCATCACGCCGATGGCGGCGTCCAGAGTGAAGGCCATTTTAAACACCGCCAGGCGCTGCAATACCGTCTGCTCCAAAGGGCTCAGCCGTTCATAGCTCCAGTCCAGCGCGGCTTTCAAGGTTTGATGCCGGGGGACGGCGGTGCGCCGGCCCTGGGTCAACAGTTGAAAACAGTTATCGAGCCGGGCTTGCAAGCCCACCAGCGCCAACGCGTCGATTTGCGCGGCGGCCAGCTCGATGGCCAACGGCAAACCATCGAGCCTGCGGCAGATTTCACCCACGGCCATGAGGTCTTGTTCGCGCAGGACAAACCCTTGTTGACGGTTACGGGCGCGACTGACGAATAGTTGCACGGCCGAATAACCCATGACTTGCGCGACACTTTGCAGTTCGCAGTCGGGCGGCACCGCCAATGGCGGTAAACGCACGAGCGTTTCCCCGGCGGCCCGCAAAGGCTCGCGACTGGTGACCAGAATCGACAAGCGAGGCGCCGCGATCAGCAGGCTTTGGACCAAAGTCCGGCAACGCTCAAGCAGGTGCTCGCAGTTGTCGAGCACCAGTAACGCATGGCGCTGCGCCCATCCATCGAGGGGCGTCCCGACGTCCAGTTCGAGGGTGCGCCTCAGGTGGTCAAGCACCTGCGCGGGATCATCGATCGCCCCTAGATCAACCCGCCAGACACCGTCCTGATAGTGTTGCAACAACAGTTCGGCCACGCGCAACGCTACCGTGGTCTTACCGATCCCGCCGGGCCCGATCAGTGTCATCAGTCGCCGGACCGGCAACTGCCGAACCAGACTGCCGACAATCGAGTCACGGCCAGTCACAGGCGTGAGCCGTGCAGGCAGGTTGTGCTGAGCTTTTTGAACCGTTTGGATCGACACGGGCACGCCCGCCGACACGTGCTGTACCGGCGCAACAAAGCTATACCCGCATTGTGGAATGTTGACGATGTAGCGCTGCCCGTTGTGCCCATCGCCCAAAGCGCGGCGTAACGCAGCGATGTGTACGCGCAGGTTGATTTCTTCGACCACCGACGTCGGCCAGACTCGGGCAATCAACTCTTCCTTGCTGACCACCGTCCCGGCACGCTCGACCAGCACCTGCAAAATGTCCAGTGCCCGCCCGCCCATGCGCAGCGGCCGGTCACCTTCAAGGATCAGCCGTTGCCGCTGGTGAAACGCGTAAGGGCCGAAATGCAGGACCGCTTCGCTGTGTATATGTGTGAGGCTGTTCATGCACGTTCGCGTGCTGAAAACCTGGCCCGGTTCAAAGTGCCACAAACACTTTTCGCACTCGCCCTCCAGGCTCCCGCACCTCCATTGCAAAGAGTTCACGGTTATCTTGGCAGACCTCAGCGACGGTTCAACGGCCACGGAGGGAGCGTCCCGGCCATCACGGTGCGTGCAACGGACACAACGGACTAGCTGAACTGTTCACGGTATTGGCTAGGGGTCAGGCCGAGCTTTTCGCTGAACAGAAAACGCATGTGCCGCACACTGCCGAAGCCACTTTTGAAGGCCACTGTCTTGAGCGGCACGTCACTGGTTTCCAGCAGGCACCTGGCGCGGTCGATGCGCGCGTTTTGCAAAAACTCCATGGGCGTCATGTTCACTTCCCGGGCAAACACCCGGGTGAAGTGCCGTGCGCTCATGGTTGCCAGGCTGGCCATGCGTTCGATGCTGAACGCTTCGTCCAGATGTTCGAGCACATAGTTTTGCAGCCGGGTTATCGGGGTTTCATGGGGCGCGACCGCGGCCATCAACGGGCTGAACTGCGCCTGCCCGCCCTGGCGTTTCATCACCACCAGCAGCACTTTGGCCACGTCCTGCGCGACTTTTTTGCCATGGTCTTCGGCGACCACCGCCAGCGCCAGGTCGATGCCGGCGGTTACGCCGCCGGAGGTGATGAGATGGCGATCCTGCACATAAATCTGATCGGTCTGCACCGTGGCCTTGGGAAAGGCTTTGATCAACCGTTCAGTGTAATGCCAGTGAGTGGTCACGCGGTAACCGTCGAGCAAGCCGGCGTGCCCCAACAAAAAGGCGCCGGTGCAGATCGAACCATAACGCCCGGCGCGATCCACAGCGCCCTTGAGCCAGCCGAGTAATGGTGGATATTTCTCGTTATAGGCACCGGGACCGCCCGGCACCAGCAGCAGGTCGTAAGCGTCAATCGCCTGATCAATGTGCAGGTCGGCGTGAACCTTGACGCCGTTGGACGCACGCAGCGCGTCAGGCTCGGTGCCGATGGTCGTGAGTACGTAATGGTCAGCCGGGGGCAGGTATCGGTTGGCGATGGAAAACACTTCCATGGGACCGGCCATGTCGAGCAGGAGAAAGTCCGGAAACAGCACCATCGCGATGGTTTTCATGGATTAGAAATCACTGAGGTCAAAGGAAGATCCATCGGCTGAACATCAGTCCCCTGTGGGAGTGAGCCCCTTCACCACAGGGTTCACTCCTACGGGGGATTTTGTGTCCGACCTTAAAGGGTGCTGTGCATTATGGCCAATCGTGGAGTCAGCGTAGGAGAAGAATACGTGATCGCCCGCACACAATCGTCAACCTGACAGAGACAGTGTTTCAATTTCCATCTACTTATTGCACCAGCCAGTAACCATTAACCTTCTCCTCACTCGGACGAATCAACGTCCCCACAGGAGATTTCATCATGCTGACCCTTCGCAAAGCTACTGATCGCGGTGCGGCCAATCACGGTTGGTTGAAGTCGTTCCATACCTTTTCCTTCGCCAACTACCGCAACCCGAAAGAGCAGGGTTTTTCCGACCTGTTGGTGATCAACGATGACCGCGTGGCCGCCGGTAAAGGTTTCGGCCAGCACCCGCACCGCGACATGGAGATTTTCTCCTACGTGCTCGAAGGCGCGCTGGAACACAAGGACACGCTGGGCACCGGTTCGGTGATCCGCCCGGGTGACGTGCAGTTGATGAGCGCCGGCAGTGGCGTGGCCCACAGCGAGTACAACCACTCGGCGACACGACCTGTGCACTTCCTGCAAATCTGGATCGTGCCAGAAGTGAGCGGCGCCAAACCGCGTTATCAGCAAGAGCATTTCAGCACGCAAAAGAAGCGCGGCCGTTTGCAACTGATCATCTCTCCCGACGGTGACAAGGGTTCGCTGAAGGTGCGTCAGGATGCACGGGTGTATGCCGCGCTGATCGACGGCAAGGAAAGCGCCGCGCTGGAACTGGCCGCGAATCGTTATGCCTATGTGCACGTGGCCCGTGGCAGTGTCGAACTCAATGGAGTGCAACTGCAGGAAGGCGACGGTGTGCGGGTTCGTGATGAGCAGGTGCTGACGTTGAGCAACGGTGTGGATGCCGAAGTGCTGGTGTTCGACCTGCGCCCGCAGGAACTGCCTGAGATGCCATAAGCTTAAGAGCTCGCAGCCTCGTTTCACTCGACAGCTGCTACAGGGTTTTGCGTACACCTGTAGCAGCTGTCGAGTGAAACGAGGCTGCGATCTTTTCGCCGTCACTCGCCCGTCCCTGAAAAGACCGCGACAATCTCCTCAATCACCGCCCGCACCCGCGCGGTGTGCCGCAAGTCGGCGTGGGTCACCAGCCAGACGTCATACGGCAGCGGTCGTGTACGTTCCGGCCAGAGCCTGACCAGCCCGTCCCTCTCCCCCATGTACACCGGAATTTCCCCCAGCCCGATACCCGCAGCAATGGATCGACGCACCAGCAGGCCGGAGCTCAGGCTCGACACAATCCGCCCGCGGGTCACCGGTTCCGACACCAGCGTCATGTCCTTCTGGCTTTGCAGGTACGGCTGATACACCACCAGATCATGCCCCTCAAACGCCGAACCCGGCGCCGGTACGCCGTGTGCGTCCACATACGCCTGGGACGCAAAAAGTCCCACCGGCCAGCGGGCAATGCGTCGCGCGATCACGTCCGGGTTATCCGGCCGGGTATTGCGCACGGCGATGTCGGCTTCGCGTTTGGCCAGACTGAGAATCTGCGTCGAGGCGTCCAGTTGCACTCGCACGTCGGGGTGCTGCTGATGCAGGCGTGCAATGGCCGGGATCAGGAAATCGATGGCCATGGAATCCGTGGTGCTGACCCGAACAAGCCCGGTCAGGCGGTCGTCCAGCCCTTGGATCTGCCGCTGCAGTTCCAGTGCCGAGCGTTCCATTTTTTCCACCGCCGCCAGCGCCGCCTCGCCGACCGCAGTGAGTGCGTAGCCTTCGGAGGTGCGCAGGAACAACGTGGCACTCAACGACTTTTCCAGCGCCGTAATGCGCCGCCCCACCGTCGCTTGATCAACCCCCAGCACCCGCGCTGCGCCACGCAGTGTCGACTCTCGGCAAACTGCGAGAAATACCCGTGCGTCATCCCAATTCATGCGGTACCCCTGCTGATGCATATACGCATCACCATAGCGCAAAATCGCTGCGTTATTGCATCAAGCAATCACGATAGGCTGAAGGCCAGAGTCAACCTCACAGGAGCCTACTCATGCACAGCTCATCGACCACCCCGCGCAGCGCGATCTGGCTGCCGATCTTCGCCGGCCTCAGCGCCAGCCTGGTCAGCATTGGCCTGGCGCGGTTTGCCTACACGCCGTTGATTCCATGGTTGATCCAGGCGCAGTGGTTTTCTGCCAGCGACGTGGTGTACCTCGGCGCCGCCAACCTCGTCGGTTATCTGATTGGCGCGCTGATCGGCCGCCCCGTCGCCCAACGCACCTCCAACAAAACCGCCCTACGGCTGATGATGTTTGCCGTGACCTTGTCGTTCTTCGCCTGTGGCTTTCCCTTGTCGGTGAGCTGGTTTTTCGGCTGGCGCGTGCTGTCGGGCATTGCCGGTGGCGCAATCATGGTGCTGGTGGCCGCGACCGTGCTGCCACACGTACCGGCGTCACGCAGAGGGTTGGCCAGCGGCGCGATTTTTCTGGGCATTGGCCTGGGCATTGCCGGCTCGGGGACGATTGTCCCGCCGTTGCTGAGCCTTGGCTTGCAGCAGACCTGGTTCGGCCTTGGCCTGCTGTCCTTGATTCTCACCGCTGCCAGTTGGTTCGCCTGGCCATCAGRGACGAACCACGCTGCCGTCACGCCAGCAACCGCCGAGCCGAAGACGGCCACTGACCCACGGATTAACCTGCTGTTCGCTCAATACGCATTCATGGCCGCCGGGCTGGTGCCTGCGATGGTATTCCTGGTGGATTACGTGGCCCGTGGCCTCGGTGCCGGGCCGCATGTCGGCGCGCTGATTTGGGTGATGTACGGCCTTGGCGCGATTATCGGGCCAGTGAGTTATGGGTTTCTCGCGGATCAACTCGGCGCGAAGGTCAGTATTCGCGTGGTACTGGTGGTGCAGGCGATTGCCGTGGGCCTGTTGGCGATATCGAGTTCTTTTGCGGCGCTGGCCTTGCTGGCGGTGATTCTCGGCTCGTTTCCGCCAGGCATTGTTCCATTGGCCTTGGCACGGGTTCACGAACTGATCCCGCAGCATCACCAGCAGCAAGTGGCCTGGAGTCGCGCAACGGTTTCGTTTGCAACGTTTCAGGCCCTCGCCGGGTTTGCCTATTCGGCGCTGTTTAACGCCAGCGGCGGTCATCACGCTTTGTTGTTTGTCATTGCGGCCGGTGCAATTGTGGTTGCACTGTTGCTGGAACAGGGCATGCGTTTGCTCAACCGTCGTGATGGTTTGTTGCCTGCTTTGAACTGAATCACCCACTCCTCGATGCGGTCTATTTTTTACGCCTTCACCTTAGGACTTCGACATGACCTTGCCTCAAACCATGACCCTGATTGAAATCACCGAGCCCGGCGGCCCCGAGGTTTTGAAGCCGCGCCAGGTGCCGGTGCCGACCCCGGAGGCGGGCGAAGTGCTGATTCGCGTGCACGCTGCCGGGATCAACCGCCCCGATGCGCTTCAACGTGCCGGCAAGTACCCGCTGAAACCCGGCATGAGCCCGTTCCCGGGGCTGGAAGTGGCCGGTGAAGTAGTGGCCATCGGCACCGGCGTCACCGAATTTATCGTGGGCGACAAGGTCTGCGCGCTGACCAACGGCGGCGGTTATGCGCAGTATTGCGTGGCACCAGCCGGCCAGACACTGCCAATCCCTGATGGCATGGATTGGGTGCACGCGGCGGCGGTCCCGGAAACTTTCTTCACTGTGTGGGCCAACCTGTTCGACATGGGCGGCGCCAGCAAAGGCCAGCGCGCACTGATCCACGGCGGCACCAGCGGCATCGGCACCACCGCATTGATGCTGTGCCGCGAGTTCGGGGTCAAGGCGTTCGCCACGGCGGGCAGCGAGGACAAGTGTGCGGTGATCCGTCAGTTGGGGGCCGAAGCGATCAACTACCGCAACGAGGATTTCGCCGAGGTCATCGCGCAGAAAACCGCCGGCAAAGGCGTTAACGTGATCCTCGACATCATGGGCGGTTCGTACCTGAATCCGAATATCGCGGCGCTGGGCATGGAAGGTCGACTGGTGATGCTGGGCTTTCTCGGCGGTGCTCACGCCAAGGATGTCGACCTGCTGGCGATCATGGCCAAACGCGCAATCATCACTGGCTCCCTGTTGCGTCCACGCACCCGCGAAGAAAAGGCCTCGATCGCCGAACAGTTGCGTGAGTATGTCTGGCCAGTGCTCGCTGCCGGGCGTTGCCTGCCGATGATCGACAAGGTGTATGCGCTGGCCGATGCGGCGCAGGCCCATGCGCGGATGGAGGGTGGGGATCATGTTGGGAAGATTGTGTTGAAGGTGGATTGATCCGGATCTAGGCGTTGGCAGTCAGGGCCCTTTCGCGAGCAGGCTCCCACAGTGGATCGCATTTCTTCTGGAAGAACTCGGTCCAATGTGTGCGAGCCTGCTCGCGAAGGGGCCCGATGATTTACCGCATATTCATACGGCTGTCGAATTTGTCCCCGCCCCCGCCACGCATCTGTTAAAACCCGTCCTTTCCCGCTGACCTTCCGGACCGCCGCATGTTGTCGAGTTGGATGAGCCGCTTGAGCCGTCGTTGGCTGCCGCTGCTGTGCATGGCCACGCTGATCGTCGGTCTGCCGGTGAGTTGCGGTGTGCTCAAGTACAAAGAGCGCGAATTGTTGTTTCGCATCGAGCCGGGCACGGCGGGCTGGTATCGCGGTTTGCCGGACGATGTGCAGGAATTCGACATCAAACCCGCCCGTTTCAAGGCAGGGCAAAACCTGCACGCTTGGTGGTGGCCGGCCGCGCGTCGTGATGCGCCGTCGATCCTCTACCTGCACGGTGTGCGCTGGAACCTTACGGGCCAGGCGTTTCGCATCGAGCAGTTGCGCGCCATGGGCTACTCGGTGTTGGCCATCGACTACCGTGGGTTCGGCCAAAGCAAAGGGGATCTGCCCTCCGAAGCCAGTGTTTACGAAGACGCCCGAGCCGCTTGGGAGCGCTTCACCCAGATGCAACCGGACGCCAACAAACGTCTGATTTACGGCCATTCCCTCGGCGGCGCGGTGGCCATCGACCTCGCGGCGGACCTGACCGCACAGGCGAAAAAGCAACAAGTCGAAGTGCCGGTGCGCGGTCTGGTGATCGAGTCCACGTTCACCTCGCTGGGCGATGCGGTGGCGCAAGTCGCTGACAGCAATTTGCCGGTGAACTGGCTGCCGGTGCGTTGGCTGGTGTCGCAGAAATTCGACTCCATCGACAAGATCGTCGACATCGACATGCCGCTGCTGGTGGTTCACGGCCTGGCCGACGCGTTCATGCCCTCACGCTTCAGCCAGCAGTTGTTCAACGCCGCCAATCAACCCAAGCGCCTGCTGCTGGTGCCCGGGGGGACGCATAACAACAGCATGAGCCTGGGGGGCAGCCAATATCGCCAGGCCATCGATGGCTTGATGAAAGCAAAACCTAGCGGTAACCCCGGGCTTGCAGGGTAAACAGCTGCGCGTAGCGCCCACCCGCGTCCACGAGGCTGTCATGATCGCCGCGCTCAAGGATCGCCCCCTGTTCCAGCACGATGATGTGGTCCGCATTGCGCACGCTGGAAAACCGGTGGGAAATCAGCAAGGTCATGCGACCTTCGGTGTGCTGGCTGAAATGCTCGAACACCGCCGCTTCCGCCGCCGGATCGAGTGCCGAGGTCGGTTCATCGAGAATCAGGATGTCGGCATCGCGCCGCATGTAAGCACGCGATAGCGCGATCTTTTGCCACTGCCCGCCAGACAACTCTTGCCCACCGGCAAACCATCGACCCAATTGCGTGGCATAGCCTCGATCCAGACGCTCGATGAACGGCGCGGCCATGCCCTGTGCCGCCGCGTCCTGCCAGCGCTGTTCATCATTGAACGCCAACGTGTCGCCGACGCCGATGTTTTCACCTACGGTAAATTGGTAGCGGATGTAATCCTGAAAAATCACGCCGATGCGCTGTCGCAGCACGTCCTCCTTCCAGGTCTGCAAATCGCTGCCATCGAGCAAAATGCGGCCTTGATCAGGTCGGTACAGACGGGTCAACAATTTGATCAACGTAGTCTTGCCCGAGCCGTTCTCCCCCACCAGCGCCAGGCTGCGGCCCGGCATCAGGTGCAGGTCGATGCCTTCCAGCGCCGCACGACTCGCACCCGGATAACGAAAACCGACGTTCTCGAAACGCACCCCATCGCCGGGCACCGCGCCCTCGGTGAGATGTCCGGAATCGGCCACTACCGGTTCGGCCAGGTATTCATAAAGGTTCGACAGGTAAAGGCCGTCTTCGTAGAGACCGCTGATGGCGCTCAAGCTACTGCTGACCGCGCTTTGCCCCTGCTTGAACAACACCAGGTACATGGTCATTTGCCCCAGGCTGATGTCGCCGTGAACGGTATCGACCACCACCCACGCATACGCAACGTAAAACGCCGAAGTGCCGAGCAGTCCGAGGACAAATCCCCAACC